>CAYMHN010000124.1:0-8377 GCA_964390235.1 uncultured Candidatus Competibacteraceae bacterium | reverse complement strand
GGTGGCGCGGTGCTGGGCGGCGTGGCGGGCGCGGCGGTCGAGGAGGGGGTCACGCGCCAACCCGGCCTGGAGATCACGGTTCGCCTGGACAGCGGCCGGTTGCTGGCGGTTACCCAGGCAGCCGACCAGATGTTCTCGCCGGGCGATCGGGTCCGGGTGCTGACCGGTCGCGACGGTACGACGCGAGTGTCCTACTGATCCGCTTCCGGCCGTTCGGGCTGACTCAGTCAGCCCGGGCGATGCTGTCTGAAAAGCTGACCCGGGTCCGGACAGGGGCCAGCCCAAGGTTGATCCGATGCATCTGTTCCTTGCACTGCTGTTGATGATCACGGCCGCCGGGGTGCGGGCCGATGCGGTGAGCGCCGCCAGGGAGGCGCAGATGGCGGCCGGTCAGGGCGATTTCGCGCGAGCCGAAGCGCTTTACAGTCAAGCCATCGAGTCGGGTGAGTTCGCCATCGGCAATCAGGCCGTGGCGTACTACAATCGCGGTCTGGCAAGGCATACCCTGGGTGCGCTGCAACGGGCGATCGAGGACTACAGCGCGGCGCTGGCGCTCAACCCCGGCCAGCAAATGGCTCTGTACAATCGAGCCGTGGCCTATCAGCAACAGCAGTTGTTGGCGCTGGCGCTGGAGGATTTCAGCATGTTCCTGGACGCCATGCCGGACCATGTCGATGCCCTGTTGCAGCGGGCCTTGCTCCATGCCCAGGGTGGTCGCTTCGATCTGGCCCGGCGCGATCTGGATCGGGCCGCGCGACTGGCACCCCGAGAACCCGCGGTGGCGGTATACCTGGGACGATTCCACGCCCAGCGCAACGATGCCGAACAAGCCCTGGACGCATTCAATCAGGCGCTGGCCATGCAGCCTGACTATGCCCTGGCCTATATCTACCGAGGGGAGCTGTACGAGGCTCTGGGCGAGGACAACCAGGCGGTACGGGACTATCTCAGGGCCTACCAGCTGGCACCGGACGATCCCTTGGCCCAAGCCAAGGCGGCCCGGGCGGACCGGCTTTATCTGCCCCCGTCGGCGTTGCAAGGGCCGCGCTAGATCAGTGCCATCAGCAGAGTCAGGGTGAACACGCTGGCCAGGGTCGAGAACAGCACGGCGGTGGTGACGAAACTCGGCATCAGCTTGTGTTCCAGTGCGATCAGCACCGCCAGCACGGCGGTCGGCATGCTGGACTGGAGTATACCGACGGTGCGCGACAGGTCGGTCAATGCGAACGGAATGGCCAGCAGCACCGCCAGCACCGGAGCCCCGAGCAGCCGGATGCCGGCGGCGATGAACACGTCGCGGTCCAGTCGGATACGGCTGGTGGCCGATAGCTGCACCCCGAGCGTCACCAGCATGGTCGGCACCATGGCCGAGCCCAGCAGATCGGTGCTGCGCGCCAGCCAGACCGGTGGCGCGGTGTCGCTGATATTGAAGGCGATGGCCGGCACCAGGGCCACCAGGGCCGGTGTCTTGAGGACCGACAGCAGCGCATGCCAGCTGCCGCCACGGTGCCAGCTGGCCGCGGCCACGGCGATCACGAAAGCGATCACGATCACCGCCAGAAAATACACCGTGGCGGGCACCAGGGCCGCGGTGCCGAGCCGGAACTCGATCAGCGGCAGCCCGAAGTTGCCGACATTGCCGAATACCGCGATCACCACATAGGCGCCGACCATCTGCGCCGACCGCTTGAGCAGCAGACCGACGCCCAGGGCCAGGGCGGCGATCGCCACATGCACGGTGAAGATGTAGCCGACCATCTGCAGGGCCAGCCCCAAGGGAAGATCGGCCGCCGCCATGACCTTGAACACGAAGGCTGGCACCAGGATGAAGTAGGCATAGCGGGACAGGGTATGGGCCTGCAAGCCGAGTTGTTTGCCGAACACCCAGCCGATGGCCACCAGGGTGTAGACCGGCAGGATGACATCGAGAAAGATGGCTCCCAGTTCCGGCAGCATCCCGACCCCGAACGAGTCGGCCCGGGCGCTGTCGGGCAGCAGGACGCAGACGGCGACGGTCATGGCTGGCAGCAACCGGAAATGTCGAATCGCGGGTCGGGCAGAGGCAGAAAGCATGGCGGTCCTTGGTCACCGGTTGGTGCGTCGGCTACTCTATCACCGTTTTCTTGCCGATATTTTCATGGGAATAGCATAGAGCAGATGGTCACTTCCAGCCATGTATTGACGAGCGGCGGTACCAACCGGGTCATCGGCTTGGTCGGCGCCGGTCATTTCTTCAGCCATTTCTACATGCTGCTGCTGCCGCCGCTGTTCCCGGTACTGCGCGAGGTCTACGGGGTAGGTTACACCGAGCTGGGACTGGCGATCACCGTGTTCAGTGTCACCACCGCCTTGACCCAGGCCCCGATGGGCTATCTGGTCGATCGCCATGGTGCTCGGCTGCTGCTCCCCTGCGGCCTGCTGCTGCAAGCCATCGCCATCGCGCTGATCGGCCTGCTGCCGTTCTATGGTGCCCTGCTGGTGCTGATGGTGGTGTCCGGACTGGCCAATTCGGTCTATCACCCGGCCGATTACACCATCCTCAATGCCACGGTCCCGTCGGAGCGCATGGGGCGGGCGTTTTCGCTGCATACCTTTGCCGGTTTTCTGGGCGATGCCATGGCGCCGGTCACCATCCTGTTCCTGATGGCGCTGCTGGGTTGGCAGCAGGGCTTGGTGGTCTGCGGACTGGTCGGCGCCGCCATGGCCGGACTGTTGTTCGCCAACGGTACGCTGTTACGGGATGCCAGCCGTAGCAGCGGCCAAGCCGCCCCGGGCGGCGCCGGCCTGGGCTTGCTGTTCAGCCTGCCGGTGCTGATGGGACTGCTATTCTTCGTCGGCATCGCCATGGCCGGCAAGGGCATCAACAGCTTCAGCGTGGCGGCGCTCACCGAGGGCGATGCTATGTCCCTGGCGCGGGCCAGCACCATTCTGTCGGCGTTTCTGTTCATGGCGCCGCTGGGCGTACTGGTCGGCGGCTGGATCGCCGACCGGGTCCAACGGCATGATCTGGTGGTCAGCGGCTGCTTCGTCATGGTTGCGGGCCTGTTCACCCTGGTCGCGCTGGGTGACTGGAGCATGGCGACCCTGCTGGTACTGTTCGCTGTCGCCGGGTTCTGCAAGGGGATGGTGGCTCCCTCGCGCGACATGATGATCCGCGCCGTGGCGCCGCCCGGCGCCACCGGCCGGGTGTTCGGCTTCGTCTCCACCGGCTTGAACATAGGCGGCATCCTGGCGCCGCCCATGTTCGGTTATCTGCTCGACCAGGGTCAGCCGGACACGCTGTTTCTGGTGGTGGCCGCGATCAGCCTGCTGACGGTGGCGACGGTGCTGACGACCGGGCGGGTGGCAGGCGTGGCGAAGCGGTGAGGCGATTTCCGGCGCTGTATGGCAGCAATTCTCATTTTGAGGCCCTCATTGATCACCAGGACGAGGATCGAAGAGGTTGAAGCCGAGACGATCGGTCCGCGTGGAGCAGCCGTAGGGTGCGCACCGCGCACCGACCCTTGATGGTGCGCGGTGCGCACCCCACCGGCTTTGAGCTTGAGGCACAGTTGGCACATCACGGCCAGTTCGTGCTGGAACTACCGGTGGGTTTCTTCTTGCCACCGTCCGGCCAACAGCTGCTGAAGGTAACGTCGGACCATCACATTGCGAACCGGATATTTGATACGGCCGCCCCTGATCGGATGCCAATCCGAAGGCACCGATCCGGAGTCGCGAATGCTACTGTACGGATGGAGCGGCATGCCGGCACGTTAATCCCCGGGACGCAGTGTCCTGACCACCTCGTCCGGCGGCAGGTAGTCCGCACCGTCGGCGTAGAACCAGTCGATCATCACGCCCTTGCCGTCGCGCACGGCGGTGCGGCCGACATAGGCGCCCATGGTGGACTGGTGGTCGATGGCACGGAAGCTGAGTCGGCCCAGCGGCGAGTCGAACTCGATGCCGCGGGCGGCTTCGATCAGGGCATCGGTATCGGTGGAGCCGGCTTTCTCGATGATCGCGGCGATGCCCAGAAAGGTGTTGTAGCCGACGATCGAGCCCAGCCGTGGGTAGTCGCCGAAACGGGCTTGATAAGCCTCCAGAAAGGCATTGTGTTCGGGCGTGTCGATGTCATACCAGGGATAACCGGTGACGATCCAGCCTTCGGGCGTCTCCGCGCCCAGCGGGTCCAGGTATTCCGGCTCGCCGGTGAGCAGGCTGACCACCGGGCGGTCGCGGAACAGTCCGCGCAGCTCGCCCTCGCGCACGAAGCGGGCCAGATCGGTGCCGAAGGTGACGTTGTAGATGGCCTCCGGGCGGGACGCCAGCAGGGCCTGCACCTCGGCCCCGGCGTCGATCTGGAACAGGGCCGGCCACTGGGCGGTGACGAACTCGACATCGGGTTTCCGCTCCCGCAGCAACTGCTGGAAGGCGGCCACCGCATCCTGGCCGTACTTGTAATTCGGGGCGATGGTCGCCCAGCGGGTGACCGGCAGTTCGGCCGCCTGTTCGGCCAGCATGGCGGCCTGCATGTAGGTGCTGGGGCGCAGGCGGAAGGTGTAGCGGTTGCCGTTGTCCCAGACCAGGGCGTCGCTGAGCGGTTCGGCCGCCATGAAGAATACCCGCCGCTGGCGCGCGTAATCGGACACGGCCAGTCCGACATTGGACAAATAGGTGCCGGCCAGCAGATCCACCTGCTCGCGGGTCACCAGTTCTTCGGCGATGCGCACCGCGTCGCCGGGTCGGCCGGCATCGTCGCGCGAGATCACTTCCAGGGGGCGGCCCAGCACACCGCCCGCGGCATTGATCTGTTCGACCGCCAGTCGCCAGCCGTCACGATAAGGCAGGGTGAAGGCGGGGATGGAAGTGTAGCTGTTGATTTCGCCGATCCGGATCGGCTCGGCGGCCAGCGTGGTGCCGGCGGTTGCCAACATCGTCGACAAGCAAAGTATCAGCAGTTTGTGTCCGGGCATGGTGATTTACAGCTCCCCTGAGTTATGGTGTAGGGTGCATAGTCTAATACACTGGACAGTGCCAGATTCTACCGCTGATGGTGGGGCTGCATGATGATCTTTCACGTTTGTTCATAAAAAACGCCTGCCATGCCGCGGGCTCTTCGCCGAGCGGAATGGCAGGCGTCCAATCCCACCCGGGACCAGGCGTTCAGCCCTGCCCGAGGTTCTTCAGCCGCGGATCAACCGCGTCCGCGTCCCTGGTCGGACCGTGGTGCTGCGCCGGTGGCTTGCCGAGCAGGTGATTCCTTGTTGCTTCCGGTTTTCCCGAGCTCGTTGTCAGTGCGCTTCTTGCCCCACTTGTCCTTGATCTTGTCGGAAAGCTGCTTCCATTTGTTGCCTTTGACCGAATCTTCATTCATTGCCGCTTCCTCGTCATGGTGAGCTTCATTGGACGGAGAGAGCGGACGTGTCCACGCTCTTCACGCCTTCCACTTTTGCCGCGATATCCTTCACGTGATCGATGGCCGCCTGATTTTCCAGGCTGCCGGTCAGCGCTACCGCGCCGTGCAGCGTCTTCACGCTCAATTCGTAGCCCTGACTGAGGCTGTCGGCGTAAATCATGGATTTCACCTTGGTGGTGATCCAGCTATCGGACGCGACCCGCTGGGTTTCCGTAACGGCATCGCCGACGGCCGCGCCGACCGACTCGGTCGCTTCGCTGACGGTCTCGCCGACCGACTGGCTCGCCGCGCTGACGGTCTCGCTCGCCGTGGCCGATTCCGTGTTCATCACGGTGGTGTCGGCCGCGGTCTCGGCATCGACACTCGCCTGCTCTTGAGTGCGGAACTCGGGCATTGCTTGCACTTCCTCCGCCAATAGCGACGTGTGCACGGCCAGTTCCCCGTCGGTCTCGGTAAAGCTCAGCTCCGAGAACGGTACGATGAACTCTTTCTCGCCAACACCGACGATGCCGCCGTACCCGAGGATCACGTGGGTCACGCTACCCGTGGCGTCCACCACGAGCTGGCGCAGGGTCGCGGCTTGGTCCTCATCGCCGGGTTGCTCGACGTTGGCGCCGATCAGATCGGAGGACAGGTAGGTATTGGCGGGCTGGATGCCCCCCGGCGTTGCCGTATCCACACTCGATCCCGTATCCACGGTCGTCATACCCGGGGTTTCGCTGTAGGTTCCAGGCTGGGAGGACTCGGTGGATTGCGCAAGAGCGCCGGCGCTGACGCCCAGGGCCGTGGCTACGCCGACGACGATAAGGGTTTTACGAAAGAACAGGATGTTCATGTGCCGCTCCATGGGTTGCAGTGAATCAGTGGGTACCGGGTGGGGGGCTGAAGCCGTCCGGAGACGGTCTGATGCAGCGGGTCGATCACCTCGGTTGGCTTTGAAGATACGCGCCACGCCGCTACCTCGTCTGTGCTGTGGCGCACCGACTGCGCATCGCTTTTCATGGATGGTGCAGGGATTCTATATGGATGTTTCCTTCATCAACCTGGAGAACCACATGCAACTCGTATTCGAAGCCGTTTCCGCACCCCGGCCGGGGCCGAAATGGCAAACGCTGTTCCGGCGCCACTGGCCGGCCTATCGCGCCTGGTATCTGAACCGTCGTGGTCCGAACAACACGGATTATTCCAAAGCTGACCCGGCGATCGCGATGCGCCAGGGCTTGCACACCATGCGCACCGCCCTTCAGAGCGCGGGCTACGCATTCTCCCCCCGTCTGAGCGCCTGGTTCGACGCGGTGGAGCGTGGCGAGCGGATTGCCTGGGAAACCCTCGGCGCCGTTTTCAGCGCCTTCCGCCCACCGATCCGGTATTTTACCCAAGCGAGTAGCCGACCATGAATCACGAAATACATTCCGATTTACTCGAAGCCACCCGCCTGACATGGACCGGCAACTTGATGGAAGCGACCGCGGCGATTCAACGCGCAATGGGGGGTATGGCATTATGGGGTATGGCGGTGCCGAGCACGGCGGTCGGCACCCAAGGCCATGCGCGGGCACCGTTGCCCGACGAGGCCCCCGCGGGCGAGCGCTCCGGTTTCTTCACCGACTCCTATACCAACCAGGCCGGCACCCGTGCCTATAAGCTGTATATCCCCAGCGGCTACCGGGGGCGGGCCCTGCCCCTGATCGTCATGCTCCACGGTTGCACCCAGACACCCGATGATTTCGCCACCGGCACCCGGATGAACCAGCTGGTCGAGGAATTCCCATGCCTGGTGGCCTATCCCGCCCAGGCGTCCGGCGCCAATGTGTCGAAGTGCTGGAATTGGTTCAACGCCGCCGATCAGCAGCGTGACCAGGGCGAGCCGTCGCTGATTGCCGGGATCACCCGCCAGGTGATGGCCACCCATGCCGTCGTTCCGAGCCAGGTCTACATCGCCGGGCTTTCCGCCGGTGGCGCGATGGCGGCGATCATGGGAACGACCTATCCCGATCTCTACGCGGCCATCGGCGTGCATTCCGGACTTCCCCACGGCGCCGCCGGGGACATGGCTTCGGCATTCACCGCCATGCGCCAGGGGGGAACCCCGCAGGGTGGCGTTTCAGGATCGGGAACTTCCCCGATCAGCGTCCCGACCATCGTGTTTCACGGCGATGGCGATACCACGGTGCATCCGCGCAACGGTGAACAAGTGGTCGCGCACCGGCGCACGATCATGACCGATGCGGGAACGAAGTTGTCGACACAGGTGCAGCGGAGACAAACCCCCGACGGCCACACCTACACCCGCACCCGCCATCAGGATGACAGCGGGCGGATCGTCCTGGAGCAATGGCTGGTCCATGGCGTGGGCCACGCCTGGTCGGGTGGGAGTCCCGACGGTTCGTATACCGATCCCAAGGGGCCTGACGCCACGAGGGAAATGATGCGCTTCTTCCTGGCACACCATCGCCGCCCGAGCCTTTGAATTTTTCGTACGCTAGCGCATCGGCGAGACACGTTGATGAGCAGTGGTTGATCATCGAGTGGGCTCAAGGCGCGGCAGAGGTTTGATCCTGCCGACGAACGCTGGGAACCCACCACGCGGCATCCGTCAATGCTTCGATTTCAGCATGTCGTCGCGCGGGTTCTCCGCCCGCGGTTTCAACCATCTTCACTTCCTCGGGGGGCGGCAGGAGGATGGCAAAAAGAATCTTGATCGGATCGGTTGCAGTGGCGGGCACCGCGAACACGCGCTTCAGTCGCGGGTCCACGCGGCCGGGACGATCAGTCCCGGTCAGCGTCGCGCTGGGCTAATCGGACGAACTGTCGGCTGTCATGCTCGTCATGCTGACGCCATACAGTAATTGAACGCCGCGAATGTCGCCGGCTTGGAGGTCCCTGTACTCCTCGCTGTAACGGAACGACATGACCTGTCCGTACGGACCGGTGTGATCCAGGCCGATCGCATGGCCAATCTCGTGAACCAGCGTGTAG
>CAYMHN010000123.1:0-8387 GCA_964390235.1 uncultured Candidatus Competibacteraceae bacterium | reverse complement strand
TGCCGCAGGAGAGTCAAGGCCTCGGGCCCGTTGGTGGCGGCGAGAACCCGATAACCCAGTCCCTTGAGCTGGCCTTCGGCATAGCTACGCACCGATGCATCATCCTCGACCAGAAGAATCATCGCGTTGCCTCCACTCACCCCGGTCTCGTCATCGGGTTTGGTGCCGGGTTCGGGGGCGGGCGCAGCGTCCCTGGCAGCTCGTGGCAGGAACATCTGCACCGTGGTACCCTCACCCGGTTCGGAATAGAGTGTGATGTGGCCGTTGGACTGCTTGATGAAGCCGTAGACCATGCTCAAGCCCAAGCCGGTGCCCTTGCCGATCTTCTTGGTGGTGTAAAAGGGTTCGAAAACCCGGTCCCGATGTTCGGGGGCGATGCCAGTGCCGGTGTCCGAGACCGCGACCCGGATGTAGGTACCCGGTTGGACTTCGGCATACTGGTCGGTGTAATCCTGATCCAGTTCGGTGTTGGTCGTCTCGATAGTCAGCTGTCCGCCGCCGGGCATGGCATCGCGGGCGTTGAGGCAGAGATTGAGCAGGGCGTTCTCCAGCTGCGTCGGGTCGACCAGCGCCGGCCACAGTCCGGTGCCCCCGACGAATTGGATTTCGATATGTTCACCCAGAGTGCGGTGTAGCAGCGTGTCCATACCGGTGATCAGTCGGTTGACATTTATGGCTTCGGGCTCCAGTGGTTGCTTGCGAGCGAAAGCCAGCAGGCGGTGGGTCAGCTCGGCGCCGCGTTGGGCGCCTCTGACGATCACCTCGGCGATCGGGCGCAGCCGGGAGTCGCTGGCCAGTTCTTCGTTCAACAATTCGGCGTTGCCGAGAATCACGGTGAGCAGGTTGTTGAAATCATGGGCGATGCCGCCGGTCATCTGACCGATCGATTCCAGGCGTTGGGACTGGCGCAGCTTATCCTCCATGCGGCGATTGCCCAGCATACGGCTGATATGGATCGCCACACCATCGAGCAGCATTTTTTCCTCAGCCAGAAACCGTCCATTAACGGTACCTTGGTCGGGATACGCATCCCGATACCCGACTTCGACGAAGCCGATGGATTGACCATCACTGATGATCTGGCTGCGTAGTGAGGAGATCGGGGGCTGCCAGTCCTTGCTCTTGTGCTCCACGCCGGCAAGGACCACCCGGGCCACTGCTGCGTCCGCATGCAGCATACTGGACGGCAGAACCGACACAATGTCGGCACAAATCGTTTCGACGCTGCGCGTGTCATCAGTAGTCAGTTCGAGTACTCGATACAGGCAGCGCAACTCCTTGATGCGCTCCCGGAGGTTGATCTGCGACCGCTTGAGTTCGGTAATGTCCCGCGCCACCCCGGCGATCCGGTACACGACACCGGTATCATCCCGTATCGGAAACGCGCGGTCCGAAATCCAACGAATCGTGCCATCAGGCCTTACAATCCGGTATTCCTCATGGTACCGACCGGTGCTTTCCTGTTGCAGTGCCGCTACGATGCGCGGTCGGTCGGCAGCGTGAATGGCGTCGACCCACTGGCCGGAGTCCCGGTGCAGATCGTTGTAGGAGCGTCCCCAGATCCGCTCATAGGCGGGGCTGATGTAGAGCCCCTGATGGGTGGTGGGGTCGGTTATCCAGAATACGTCGTCGATATTCTCGGCCAGCTGACGGAAGAGTTCCTCGCTGGCCCGAAGGGCTTCCTCCGCTTCCAACCGTCCGGTCACGTCTTGTGCCAGGACCATATCGGCGCGCCGACCGCCGAAATCGAGCGTGTGGGTATGGATCTCGGCCCGGATGATACGACCGTTCTTGAGCCGGTGCCGCCAGATACCTGCATGATTGATTCCGGTCTTGGCCTGCGCCACACGCTTCAGCAGCGCCGGGACATCCTCCGCGGGCCGGATCTCGGTGATGGTCATGTTCAGAAACTCGTCGCGGGAATACCCATAGTGGTTCACCGCGGCGTTGTTGACCTCGAGGAAGCGCAGGGTTACGAGGTCATAGACCCACATCGGCTGCGGGTTGAGTTCGAACAGGATACGATGGCGCCGTTCGCTCTCACGCAGCGTATCCTCGGCCAGTTTGCGCTCGGTAATATCGATATGCATCACCACGGCGCCGGCGCGTTGCCGGTCTTCGACCGGGGTCACCATCAGCCGGAACCAGCGCTGTTCGGTGGGTGAATGGCAGGGGTATTCGAGCGTGAATTGAGCTTGCTCCCCGTTCAATACCGCGCGAATGCCGGTGGCGGCATCAAGGGCTTCATCGGAGCAATCCCCGTGGGCATTCTCGCAGACCTCGAGATAATTCCGGCCGACGCCGAAATCAACGGTCGGAAACACGTTGGCGACCGCGAAGCATCGCCAGTCCTCGTTGACCGTGACGATTCGCCCGTCCGGGTCGAGCAGGGCGATTTGGGCGGGCAGGGCGTCGAGAATCGCCGCGCGCAGTGTCGCGTACTGGCGCAGTGCGGTCTCGCACCGGCGCAGTTGCTCCTCCTGGGCCTGGTGCAGCGGATAAGAGGCGCCCGAGGGTTGCAACACGGCGTCCACCGTACCGCCGGTCAGCTCAAGAATGCGCTGCTGGGTCTCGTGCAGGGCGCGAACCAGTCGCGACAGTTCTTCGTCCGTGCTCATTGAGATCTCCGGGAGATTCAGGGCCTGTCGCAGCACTTCGAGCTGACTGATGCTGCCGACGATGGTGCGCAGCGAGCCGGGTGAACGGATGATCAACGCGGGCTGCAGCAGTATTCCTTCGTCGAGTGCGCGGCCCGCGGTTTCGGTCTGCTCCATGCGCTTCAGTTCAAGTTCGCGTTGCACGGTCGGTCGGGGCTTTGCTTGAATCCATGCGGGCCTCGCGTGCTTGCATGTCCCTGTCGGGCATCTATCGGGTAACACTGAAATTGTACTCGCTTATCCGATATGATTGAACATTTTCCGGAGGAGTCCAAGCGCATGAGCAGCGGCCATCAACCCAGCCAGACGACTCGCCGGCTCGACCGCGCCCGGGTCAAGTCCATCTTCCGCAACCTGGAATATCTGGATTCGGGCTCGGCCGCGGAGACCGCCAATGCGCTGGCCCGGCTGACGGACGAGCAGCGCCGTTTCGTCGAGCACTGGCGCGACGTGATGCTGCGTTCCGATGCGGAAGTCGCCCGGCTGTTCGTGCGCCGCGCACCGCAGGCTTTCGCCCTGATGGACCGCGACGGGGTGGAGGCCTGGCTGTTGCAGGCGCTGGAACAGTTCGACCAGCGTGGCCTGGGCTGGGCGGTGGAGGTATTGAACAGCGCTGACCGCTTCGCCGCCCGGCGCGCCGAACAGGTGCTGACGCTGGACGGTGTCAGCCCCTTGCTGAGCCGCTTCATCACCGGTCTGGGTGGGCGCGAATTGCGTCTGGAAGCGGCCGCCGTGACCTGCACCGACACCGCGACCCTGTTTCTGCCGGCCACGGTTCGGCAAGCACGGGTACCGGGTCTCCGACTGTACAAAGCCATGGCGACGCATCACTGGGCCCAGACCCGCCATGGCACTTGGCGACCGGCGGTTCTGGAGCGCTTGCTGACCCTGCCACCGGAACTCTTGGAGTGTTTCGCGGCCCTGGAGCGGTTGCGCCTGGATGCCTGGATCGCCGTCGAACTGCCCGGTCTGGGTCGCGATCTGCGCGACTTGGGCGGACTGTCGGCACCGGAGGGCATCTGGCGGGTCGCCGCGCGGGCACTGGCCGAACCGGCAGTCAGCGCCCTGGACAGCCTGCACTGGCTGGAGCGGGTGGTCGGTACCGAACCACCAGCGCCGACAGCCTACCACGGTGCGTTCAAGCCGCGTCAGGTCGAGCGTCAGCTGCGCACCCGGCTGGAACGCGAGCGCGCTGCCCTCCGGCTGCGGCTGGGCCAGTTGCAGCCATCCCCGGAACCGGAGGAGGACGCCGATCTCGGCGGTGGTCCGGACAGACGCCAGCCACGCCACCGCAAGCCCACCGAGGGTTTCACCCTGACCACGCGGCGCGGCGAGTCCGGCAACCTGGTGTTCTGTTTGCAACTGGCCGAACAGCCGATCGAGATCCCGGACGATCTGCGCGAACTGCTTGACTCCATCCATCAGGATCTGGGCGCGATCCCGGACGAGTATCTCGGCGGTATCGGTCGGCGGCTGTACGATCCCGGGCAGGCCGGTGGCGAGCGCACGACCGGGGCCGATGGCATGGCCGGCGATGCGCGCACCTTTCACTACCCGGAATGGGATCATACCCGCAACCGTTTCCGGCCAGCCTATTGCACGTTGCGCGAGCATACGGTCGAGCCCGGCGATCCGGATTTCGTCACCGTGACCCGGCGCAAGCATCATGGCCTGCTGAAATCGATCCGTCGGTCCTTCGAGGCCCTGGCCAACGCGCCACGCCTGGAGCGACGCCAGCCCGAGGGTGACGACATCGATCTGGACGCGGCCGTCGAGGCACGGGTAGACGCCCGCCACGGCGACGAGCCGCCCGCCGGTGTGTACACCCGGCTGCGCGATGATGCCCGGTCCATCGCCGTGCTGTTCATGGTCGATATGAGCGGCTCCACCAAGGGCTGGGTCAACGAGGCCGAACGCGAATCCCTGGTGCTGCTGTGCGAGGCGCTGGAGACCATCGGCGACCGCTACGCCATCCATGGTTTTTCCGGCCGCACCCGGCTGCGGGTTGATAGCTACCGGATCAAGACTTTCGACGAACGCTATACCGATGCGGTCCGGGCGCGCATCGCCGGGATCCGGCCGCGCGCCTACACCCGCATGGGCACGGCCATCCGTCATCTGGGGGAACTGCTCAAGCGCGAGCCAGCCCGCCACAAGCTGCTGATCACGCTGTCCGATGGCAAACCGGAGGACTACGGTAGCTATACCGGCCGCTACGGCATCGAGGACACCCGGCACGCTCTGCTGGAACTGCGCCGCGACGGAGTGCATCCGTTCTGCATCACCATCGACCGGGAAGGCGGCGACTATCTGCCCTATATGTACGGTCCGGCCAATTACACGGTCATCGATCAGGTGGCCAAGCTACCACTGAAGGTCGCCGACATCTATCGGCGCCTGACCAGTTGAGAGTGGTGCGACCGGACCGGCATGGTCAGGCCGCGGTCTGCGGTTCCTCGCCCACCTCGAACGGTCGCAGCTTCACCAGCAGTAAGGGCAGCAGGGACAGATTGCTGATCAGGGCGAAGATCATGGCCACGCCGGTGAACAGGCCGAAATAGATGGTCGGGATGAAGTTCGACAACACCAGGATGGAGAAGCCCAGGGAGATGATCACCGTGGTGTAGAACATGGCCCGGCCCACGCTGCCGTGGGAGGCCTGCACGGCCGCCGGGTAATCGCCATGGCGGCGGATTTCGTCCTTGAAGCGATCGGTGTAGTGGATCGTATCATGCACGCCGATGCCGATGGTGATCGCGGCGATGGTGATGGTCATGATATCCAGCGGAATAGCCAGCCAGCCCATCACCCCGAGCACCATGAAGGCCGCCACCAGGGTGGGCAGCGGCCCGATCACGGCCATCTTCAGCGAGCGGAACAGAAACCCGAACATCAGCATGATCGCGCCGAACACGATGAACATGGTCAGGAATTGCGAGCGGAACAGGCTCTGCATCACATTGTTGTACAGCACCAGCATGCCGGACAGCTGGACCTGACCCGGCTCCAGATTGAAGCGCCCGATCAGCCCCTGCTCGATCTGCCTGAGCAGGGCATCGCGTTCCAGGTTCGGGTCGGAATCGATCACCCGGAGGTCGATGCGCACCTGGTTGCCGTCCGCGGGCATGTAGGGATCGAACAGGATCGCGCGCAGCTCGTCCGGCAGCCGCTGGTACATGATGGCGAGGCCGAAGGTGTCCAGGGGTTCGCCCTCGTTCAGATAGGTGATCAGCTCGGTGGCCGTCGCCACCGACAACACCTTGCCGGTTTCGGGGAGGCTTTCCAGCCATTCATGGATGGCGGCGACATCGGTCAGGCTGAATTCGTTGAACCAGTAGCCGGCGGTCGGCCCTTCTTCCACTGCTTCGTCCAGCGGAAAATCGTCGTCCCAGTCGTCATCGTCCTCCACGAAGAACGAGGCCGGCGGATCGAGGACCACATCGAGCGGCGTGGTCCCGCCCAGTTCTCGATCGATCAGCACCATGCCCTGGTAGATCTCGGTCGAGGGCTTGAAATAGTCGATGAACCGGTTCTCCACGCTCAGGCGGCTCATCCCGGTGATACCCAGCGCGAACAGCAGCACGAAACTGATCCAGATCGCCCCGGGCAGGCGCTGCACGAGTGCGGCGAAACCGAGGTTGATGCGCGCCGTAACGTCGCGGCGCGGTGGCGGCGGGTTGCCCGGCACCATGCCGGCCAGCAGGGCCGGGAACAGCGCGAAGGTGATCAGAAAACCGAAGGCGACGGCGCAAACCATCATCAGCCCGAAATCCATCACCGGTCGGATATCGGCGAACATCAGCGAGGCGAAGGAGACGATGGTGGTCAGGGCCGAGTACAGCGAGGGCTTGAACTTGCTGGCGATGGTTCCACGCAACAAGGCATTCTGGTCGGCCGCGGGATCGAGCATGTGCAACTCCCGGTGGCGCACGACCAGATGCACGATCAGCGACAGGGTGAGAATCAGCACCAGGGATATGAAGTTGGACGACACCACGGTCACCGGCCAACCCATGAAACCGAGGAAGCCGACCATGCCCAGGGCCACGCCGGCACAGATCACGGCCGGTACCATGACCCAGCGCAAGCGCTGGAAGGCGACGCTCAGCAGCAGGACGATGAACAGCCCCACGCCGATCCCGAATATCCGGATATCGTCGCGCACGAACTCGATCATGTCGGCGGCGATCATCGGTACCCCGCCGAGATGGATGGTCGCCTGGTCGCGATAGCCATCCAGAATGCCGCGCACCCGGGCGATGCCGGTTTCCAGTTCCGCTTGCAGCTCGGCGCTGCGGGCGGCATAGGCGGCGCTGACCCGCTCCAGTTCGGCCGTCTCGGCGGCGTTCAGGCCCTGGTCGGCGCGCTTCAGGCGCAGCTCGTCGCGCCGGATCAGCAGCTCATGGGCCTGTTCGTCCCGTTCCAGCGTGACCAGCAGGACCGTGGTGTCGGCGCTCGGATTGATCAGCAGGTCGCGGTACAGCGGGCTGGCGAGGAATTCCTGGCGAGCCAGCTCACGGTTGGTACCCTCGTCGAGCAGGGTGCGCACGCCGGCGTCCAGATCGGCCAGGGTCTGGCGCGGACTGGCGACCAGCGGCACGTCGAGCATGCTGGTGACGGCGCGCACGCCATCCAGAGCGGCCAACTCGTCGCGCAGGCGCTGGAGCCGGTCCAGGCTGTCATCGGAGAATAGATCGGCCCGCGGGGTATAGGTGACGACCAGAGAATCGTCGGAACCATACCGGGCACGAATCTCGCGGTAGTAGCGCAGATCCTCGTCATTCTCCAGGACCAGCGAATCGGACGAGGCATCCAGCTTGAAATGCCGGGCCTGATGCACGGCAGCCAGCAGCACTACCAGTATCACCAGTCCGGTGAGTACGGGATGATGCAGCGTGGCGCGGTAATAACTGTTGGCTAAGGAGTTGAGCATGCGGGGAGTCGGGCCGTTTCAAGCCGACCGAGACTACCCCGCCATGGGGTCAGGGTCAAGCCAGTGACGGAGGGCCGGCAAGCCGTGTTTCGTGCGGATGTTCGACACTCACCGGGTGGGGCCGAGGTTCCGGGAAATCCAATGGTCGATGGCCAGCTTGCCCGGTCCCCAGGCCATGATGGCCAGGAGCATGGCCGCCCACGGCAGATGGTGGGAAAGCCAGGCATCCGGAAAGGTCAGTTGGATGACACCGGTCATGATCAGCAGACCGAAGGCGGCAAACCGGGCACCCAGCCCCAGGATCAACAGGATGGGCAGCACGATTTCCGCCGCGCTGGACAGATAGGCGCTGGTCAGGGGGAAGGGCATCGGGTATTGGCTGCCCAGGATGTGCAGCTTGAATTCATTCTGAAACAGCCAGCGGGCGCCGGGCGATAGTTCAAGAAAACCGTCCCACTTGGTCAGCCCCGAGCGCCAGAAGGGCAGCGCCACGGTTATCCGCAGGACCAGTTGAGTGAACGATGGCAGATAAAGACCGCAAAGATCCACCAATCGCGCGATCAGCTGGACTACCCCACCGTGGGTGGCCGGATGGTTCCCGGATGTGACGGTGTTCATGTCGATGCTACTCCTGCAAGTTGATAGTCGGTGAACGCCCCGCCGATCAGCAGTGCCTGCAAGGCGGGCGCCAAGTCGAATTCGGGTAGCTGCTCGGTGACGGCTTGCACCGCGGCGGCTAGCGTGGCGCCCTGGCCCAGGGCGGCGATCAGGCGGTCGCTACCTGGCGCCAGGTAGCG
>CAYMHN010000122.1:0-8423 GCA_964390235.1 uncultured Candidatus Competibacteraceae bacterium | reverse complement strand
CTGATGGCCACGCTGGCCTTCGTCTTCGCCGCCACCTGGTTCGTCAGCACCGCCATGGCCACCCATCTGCCGCGTCTGTTGCAGGAATCGGGTGCCTCGATGTCCGCCGCCATCGCAGCCGCCGCCCTGGTCGGGCCGGCCCAAGTGGTGGCCCGGCTGCTGGAATTCGGTCTGCTGCGCCGCTTCCATCCGCTGCTGTCGGCCCGGCTGGCGTCGCTGGCACATCCGTTCGGGGCCGGTCTGCTGATGGTGTTCGGCGCGCCGGTGGCGGCGCTGTTCACCCTGCTGCACGGAGCCGGCAACGGCATCATGACCATCGCCAAGGGGACTCTGCCGCTGGTGATCTTCGGTCCCGCCGGCTACGGCCTGCGGCAGGGATTGCTGATGGCCCCGGCCCGAGTCGGACAAGCGGTGGCGCCGTTGCTGTTCGGCCTGCTGCTGGAGCGCTTCGGTACCGGTGCGTTGCTGTTCTCGGCCGGGCTGGGTCTGGCCGGACTGGCCGCGCTGCTGGCGATCCGGCCAATCGGCGACTCGACCTAGCTGGGGGTCGAGGATTGAGCCAGCGCCTGGTCCAGATCCCACAGAATATCGTCGATACTCTCCAGGCCCACCGACAGGCGGATCATGTCGGGGCCGACGCCGGCGGCGGCCAGTTGCTCCTCGGACAGTTGCCGGTGGGTGGTGGAAGCCGGGTGGATGACCAGGCTGCGGGCGTCGCCGATATTGGCCAGATGGCTGAGGAACTGGACGCTGTCGATGAACTTGACGCCGGCTTCGATGCCGCCCTTGATGCCGAAGGTCAGCACCGCGCTGGCGCCCTTGGGAACGTATTTGCAGGCCAGGGCATGATACTTGTCACCGGGCAGGCCGGGGTAGTTGACCCAGCTCACCCGCGGGTGATCCTGGAGGAATTCGGCCACCGCCAGGGCGTTGGCACAGTGGCGGTCCATGCGCACCGGCAGGGTCTCGATGCCTTGCAGCAGCAGAAAGGCGCTAAGCGGGCTGAGCGTCGGGCCGAGAGTGCGCAGCGTCTCCATGCGCGCCTTCATGGCATAGCCGAAATCGCCGAAGGTCTCATGGAAGCGCACCCCGTGGTAGCCACGCGAGGGTTCGGTCATCCCGGGAAACTTGCCGTTGTCCCAGGGGAAGCGGCCGGATTCGATCAGCACCCCGCCCAGAGTGGTGCCGTGGCCGCCCAGGAACTTGGTCGCCGAGTGCACCACGATGTCGGCGCCCCAGTCCATGGGTCGGCACAGATAGGGGCTGGGGATGGTGTTGTCGAGGATCAGCGGGATGCCGGCATCGCGCGCGACGGCGGCCACCGCCTCGATGTCCAGCACGTTGATCACCGGGTTGCCCAGGGTTTCGGCGAAGATCGCCTTGGTCTTCGGCGTGATGGCCGTGGCGAAGTTCTCGGGCTTGTCGGGATCGACGAACACCGTGTCGATGCCGAACCGGCGGAAGGTCACGTCGAACTGCGAGATGCTGCCGCCGTACAGGGTGCGCGCCGCGACCAACTCGTCGCCCTGTTCCAGCAGGGTCAGCAAGGCGGTCATCTCGGCGGCCATGCCGGAGGCCGTGGCCAGCGCCGCGCGGCCGCCCTCCAGCGCCGCCATGCGCTCCTCGAATACCGCCACGGTAGGGTTGGACAACCGGCTGTAGACATTGCCGAAGGTTTGCAGATTGAACAGGCTAGCGGCGTGCTCGGCATTGTCGAACACATAGGAAGTCGTCTGGTAGATCGGCGCGGCCCGCGCGCCGGTCACCGCATCCGGGATCTGGCCGGCGTGCAGGCACAGGGTCTCGAAACCGAACACTCGATCAGCCATCGCGCTTCAGCACGTAAACGGCACCGCAATAGGGACACTTGACCTCGCCGGTGCGCTCGATGGGCAGATAGACCCGCGGATGCGAGTCCCACAGCGACATGCTTGGCATCGGACAGCACAGCGGCAAGTCGGCCTCGGTGACCTCGTAGCGACTCTCGGCGTTGGGCGTCAGCTTGGGTTGCGTCGCGGCCATGGAATGCTCCCTTGCTCAGACCAGGCTCAGCCAGTCGTGATGGGATTCATCACGGCCATAGACCACGTCGAAATAGCGCTGTTGCAGCCGAGTGGTGAGCGGGCCGCGGCTGCCGTCACCGATGGTGCGGGCATCGACCTCGCGGATCGGTGTGACTTCGGCGGCGGTACCGGTGAAGAACAGCTCGTCGGCGATGTACAGCTCGTCGCGGGTCAGCAGTTTCTCGCGGCAGGCGATGCCTTCCTCGGCGCACAGCTGCATCACGGTACGCCGGGTGATGCCGTCCAGCACCGAGGTCAGCGGCGGGGTGTAGACCACCCCCTCGCTGATCAGGAAGATGTTCTCGCCGCTGCCTTCGGCCACATAGCCCTGGACGTCCAGCAGGATAGCCTCGTCATAGCCGTCGCGCAGCGCTTCCTGCAAGGCCATGGTCGAGTTGATGTAGTTGCCGTTGGCCTTGGCCCGGGCCATGGCGGAATTGACGTGGTGGCGGGTGAACGAGGACACCCGCACCCGGATGCCGCGCTCCAGTCCCTCGGCGCCGAGATAGGGCGGCCAGGCCCAGGCGGCGACGATGGTATGCACCTTGAGGTTGTCGGCGCGCAGGCCCATGCCCTCGGAGCCGTAGAACGACATCGGGCGCAGATAGCCGCCCTCGGCCAGCCGGTTCTCGCGCATCACGTCGAGGCAGGCCCGGTTCAGGCTGGCTTCGTCGAACGGCAGCTTCATGCCGAGGATCTTGGCCGAGCGGAAGAAGCGCTTGGTGTGCGCCTCCAGCCGAAAGATGGCCACGCCGCGCTCGGTCTGGTAGGCGCGGATGCCCTCGAATATGCCCAGCCCGTAGTGCAGGGTATGGGTCAGGACATGGGTGGTGGCATCGCGCCAGGGCACCAGTTCGCCGTCATACCAGATGACGCCGTCGCGGTCGGCCATGCTCATGGGTGATCTCCTCGGAATCCGATTGCAGATAGGCGTTTATTGGATCATAAATCGCCTGCTCGGGACAGATCGGCCAGTCGTCATCGCCGATGAGCGCATGGATCAGTCCCGCATTTGTCTCGGAATGGCGATGACCAGACTGGCCAGAAAGGCGAACAGATGCCCCTCCGTGATGTAGAGCAGCAATGAGTTGACCAGACAGCCGACCGCCATGAACGTGACCAGGGCCTGGCCCTGCCAGCGCTCGGGCACCGCCAGGCGGGCGCTGTGGCGCCACAAGGCCAGGAGCAAGGCGATGAACAGCAGGATGCCGGGAACCCCCAGCTGTACCCCCAGCATCAGGTACTCGTTTTGTGGGTTGCTGCCGATCGACAGGCCGTAGGTGGATATCAACCGGGCATATTGGTGGGGAAAACTGCCGGTACCACTGCCGGTCAGCGGATTATCCAGCAGCAGCTCGGGAGTATGTCGATAATATTCCCAGCGTAGCGCGGACAAGGGGAGTCGATCCGGTACCTGCCGCAGCTCGCGTTGAAACTCATGGATGCGCGCCGGCACCGAAGTCGAATTCGAGTAGGCCAGACCGCCCAGGACGGCGACCAGCAATACTCCCAGAATCAGACCACGTCGCTGACCGAGCTGGCCGGCCAGGAGCATGATCAGTACCGCCAGTACCAGGTAACCGCTCGCGTCCAGCGTCACGAACACCACATTGTACACGGCCAGCAATGCGATCAGCGCCAGCGGCCAACGCCAGGGCGAGCTAATGGTGGCCGCTTGCAGGCCCCAAAGATAGGCTGCGAGAGCCAGCAGCAAGCCTTGGGTAATGGGATTCTTGAAGACCGCTCCCGGCTCCAGCGGGCCATAAGGCATCGGCCAATCCGTCAGCAATCCCAGATAGGAAACCAGCAGGGTGAGGCCGAGCCCGGCCTGCAAGCCCAGCAATCCGGCCCGGCGAGCGCTGCCATCGTAGAACAGCGGCACCAGCAGTACCAGCAACAGTAGCTTGCGATAGCTGTTCAGGGTATCCAGGGCCTCGTTCAGCGGGGCCTTGCTGTAGCTGACGCCGACTGCCAGCAGCAGCAGCAGCAGCAGGGCCAGCCAGACCACCGCGGATCTCAGTGCGTGCAGCAAGCGTGGCAGATACCGCGGATGCAGCACCACGATGGGTACCAGGGCGGCGAAGATGTTGGTCAACGCGGTAGAGATCGGCAGGCTGAGGCCGAGCAGGGCGACCAGCACCGGACCGGGTTCGGAGCGCAGCTGATGGAGAACCGAACGCATCAGGCAGCGGTCTCCAGCAGCGTCCGCCACAGCCGGTTGACCATCGCGCGTTCGGTCTGGAACTCGCTATCGGGAACCAGACTGGATTGCTCCTGGAGCTTGAGTCGATGCGAGCGGCGGCGCAGGCTGCGGTAGCTGTCGCGCAGCTGGCTGGCGGCGTCACGATCGACGATGCCGACCTGCTCCAGGGCGTCGAGTTGGCGAATATTGTCGCTATGGCCGATGAGTTCCGGGTGCGCGTGCGCATGGGCCAGCACCAGATACTGGACCAGGAACTCGATATCGATGATGCCGCCGCTATCCTGCTTGAGGTGAAACCAGCCAGGATGGCTCTTGTCCAGCTCGCGGCGCATGCGCTGGCGCATGTCGACCACGGCCCGGCGCAGTTCGAGCGGATCGCGCGGCTGGCACAGCACCTCATGGCGGATTGCGGCGAAGCCCGTGGCCAGCGCGTCCGGTCCGGTGATGTGGCGGGCCCGAACCAGCGCCTGGTGTTCCCAGGTCCAGGCCTGCTTGTGCTGATAATCGGCGAACGCGTTCAGGCTGCTGACCAGCAACCCGGACCGCCCGCTGGGCCGCAAGCGGGTATCGACCTCGTAGAGCACGCCGGCGGGGGTGCGGGTATTGAGCAGGTGCATGATGCGCTGCGCCAGCTTGGCGAAGAAGCTGAGGTTGTCCAGGGATCGCGGACCGTCGGTCTGTTGCCGCTCGCCGGCGCTGTCGTGCAGGAATACCAAGTCCAGGTCCGAGCCGTAGCCGAGTTCGATACCCCCCAGCTTGCCATAGCCGATGACGGCCAGACCGGGCAGGTGTTCGCGGCCATCGATCAGGCAGCGCGGGGTGCCGTGCTTCGCGATCAGATCCCGCCAGGCCAGTTGCCGTATCTGTTCCAGCAGGGCCTCGGCGATCCAGGTCAGATGGTCGCTGACGATCATCAGCGGCAGGGCGCCGCTGACGTCGGCGGCGGCGACCCGCAACACCTGGCTTTGCTTGAAATGGCGCAGCGCATCCAGCAGGCGCTCCGGGTCCTCGGCCGGCGTGCGCGCCAGCTCCCGGGCCAGGGCCTGGTCGAGCTGCCGGCGGTCGAGTGGCTGGTACAGGGAGCCGGGGTTGAGCAGATCGTCCAGCAGCAGCGGATAGCGCGCCAGATAATGCGCAATCCAGGGGCTGGCGGCGCACAGCCTGACCAGCTGCGACAGCGCCATGGGGTTTTCCAGCAGCAGGGACAGGTAGACCGAGCGACCCAGTATGGCGTCCAGCAACTGGATCAGCCGTTCCAGGGTGACCGCCGGCTGTTCGCCGGTGGCCGTGGCTTCCAGCAACAGGGGCAGCAGTTGGCGCAGGCGGTCACGGCCGGTGGTGCTCAGCGCCCGATAGCTGAACCCGCCGCGCAGGCGCTGCAAGGCCCGCAGGGCACGCTCGGGTTCATCGAAACCATGGGCGGCGATGATCGCCTTGGCGCGCTCCTCGCCCACCGAGCCGTTCCACAGCGCGCTCCAGTCGCTTTCCTCGGCGGCGGGTTCGGTCTGAGGGGCGGCGAACACCAGTTCGAACTGCTCGGAGACATGCCGGACATGCTCCATCAAGGCCGCGACATGGCTTTTCCAGTCGACATACCCCATGCTCCAGGCCAGCCGCAGCTTGGCCGTGTCGTCCTCGGGCAGATCGTGGGTCTGGCGGTCGGCCCAGGCTTGCAGCCGGTTCTCGCTACGCCGCAGGAAGGTGTACGCTTGCTTGAGCGAGGTGACCGCCGGGACGGGCAGGCGGCCGCTGGCGGCCAGATAATCCAGCACCGGAACGATGCCGCGCTGGCGCAACTCCGGTTCGCGGCCACCATAGATCAGCTGAAAGGCCTGGCCGATGAACTCGATCTCGCGGATCCCGCCAGGCCCCAGCTTGACATTGCGCCGCAGACCCTTGCGCTCGATTTCACTAGCAATCAGCGCCTTCATCCGCCGCAGCGACTCGAAGGCGCTGTAGTCCAGGTAACGCCGGTAGACGAAGGGCCGCAAGGTGGCCAGCAGCTGCTCCCCGGCCACCTGGTCGCCGGCCACCACCCGGGCCTTGATCAGGGCATAGCGCTCCCATTCGCGGCCATGGCTTTGATAATAATCCTCCATGGCGCTGAACGAGGCGGCCAGGGGGCCGGCATCACCGAACGGGCGCAGCCGCATGTCCACTCGGTAGACGAAACCCTCGGCGGTGACTTCGGCCAGCAGCTTGATCAGGGCCTGTCCGAGGCGGCGGAAGAAGTTCTCGTTGTCGATGCCGCGCTCGCCATCGGTCTGGCCATTGGCCGGATAGGCGAAAATCAGATCGATGTCGGAGGAGAAGTTGAGTTCGCCGCCACCCAGCTTGCCCATGCCCAGGATCACCAGTTGCTGGGCTTTGCCATGCGCATCGCGCGGCGTGCCGTATCGCTGGCACAGCTTGTGGTACAGCTTTTCCAGACCGAGATCGAGCAGGCACTCGGCCAGTCCGCTGAGTTCGCCCAGAATGGCATCCAGGGGAGCCAGTTCGGCCAGGTCACGCCAGGCGATGCGCGCCATGGCGCGCCGGCGAAAGCGCCGCAGCGCGGTCATCCAGGCCGTTTCATCGCCACCTGCGGCCAGCAGTGGCTCCAGCTGCCGGCGGAAATCGGCGGCGGTCAGGGTGCGTTCCAGACCGGCCGGATCGCTCAGTTCGACCAATAGATCGGGATCGCGGCGCAAGGCATGGGCGACAAACTCGCTGCCGGCCAGCACCCGGACCAGTTGGCCGCTCGCCTCGGGCAGGGCGACAGCACGCTGATCGGCTGCTTCGACGAGAGCATTCCAGTGCCGCTCGACGTCGGCGCGCAAAGGCTCGGGAACAGCGCTGAGGGCAGACTGGAAAGCGGCCATGGTGGCCTGAACGGCGCAACCAGGGGGCTTATTGGCGGCCCGCTAGTCCGACATCGTTCAGGAAGAGTCCTTGTTGTCCAATGTGGAAGCGAAGATGATAGACATTATTGTCGAGGCTGACAAAGCCCGCTTCCTGCCATTCCCGCAGGCGGTTGCGCGCAACTTCCCGGGCAACCGGCTGCTGGAGGCTCAGCCACAGGGTTAGCAGCTGTTCGGCCAGGTCGCGTGCCACGGTCAGCTCGCCGCTGCCCCGCTCGATCAGACTCAACGGTCCGCCACCGCGCAACCAGCGCAGCGGGTTGATGGCTTGCAGGGTCAGCTCGGCCCGTGCGTGCAACTCGCCCTGTTCACCTTGCCAGCGCAGCCGCTCCAAGCTGAGGAGGGGCTTTTGCAGCAGCAGTTCTTGCCAGGCCAGCAGGACGCCTACCATGGCGTCGGCCTTCAGCAGGGTTGCCAGTGCCGAGGCTGCCAGACGCTCGGCACTGGCACTCAGTTCGATGGTTCCGGACAACTGCTCGGTCAGCACTAGCCGACGGGCTTGCAGGTCCAGGTTCAGCTGTAGATACGGCCCGTCCAACAGAAAGCGCATGGCCAGATCCGATGCATCCAGCGCCTGCGGACCCAGACTGGCGTGAGCGGAACGCAGTTGCAATTCGCCGGCCCGGTTGCGGGGCGCAAGTTGCAGCGAACCGCTGAGATCGCTCAGGTGCAGCGATGGCCGGTGAGCCGTGGGTGGCAGGCTGAGCTCGGTCAGATTCAGTTGGTGTTGCTGCCCGCCACGCCAGTCCAATCGCGAGACCAGTTGACTGGCCGTGGTCGCGCAGTCGGCCAGGAACCGGTCACACCAGGGGTTGGTCGGGTCGGGTTCGGTGATGATCCGCAACGGCTTGCCGCTGAGCAGGCCATGGTCCAGGCGCAGCCGGAGATCCAGCGACGGCAGTGTCGGGTCGGCGAAGTCCAGCGCGGCGGTACTCGACGAATGGCGCCAGCCGCGCTCGAATTCGGTCATTGTGAGGGTATTGGCTCCGAGTCGAGCCTGCTGGTCGTTGAACCGCGCCAGCTGTCCGCCGATCCAGTAACTGAGGCCACCGCCGGCCAGGCCGATCAGCAGGACCAGCGGTGTCAGTGTTTTGAGTAGCAGGGGCATAAGCCCCGCCGTGGCGGGGCTGGTGTGCCAGGGGTCGGCTTACATCATGCCGCCCATGCCGCCCATGCCGTCCATGCCGCCCGGCATGGCGGGTTCGTCCTTCTTGGGCTTCTCGGCGACCATGGCTTCGGTGGTCAACAGCAGACCGG
>CAYMHN010000121.1:5794-8487 GCA_964390235.1 uncultured Candidatus Competibacteraceae bacterium | reverse complement strand
TCCGCGCGAACTGCCGGCGCTGTGCCGCGAGCTGCGCACCGCCCTGGCCCACACCCCGGCGGCCCGCGCGGCCGTGGACATCGCCCTGCACGATCTGCTGGCGCAGCACCTGGATCTGCCCCTGGTCAGGCTGCTGGGTCAGGCCCACGAACGGCTGCCGACCTCGATCACCATCGGTATCCTGCCGGTCGAGGAAGCGCTCGCCGAGGCCGACGAATACCTGGGCCGCGGCTTCCGCATCCTCAAGGTCAAGTCGGGCCTGAATCTGGAGGAAGACATCGAGCGCCTGGCCCGGCTGCGCGAACGGGTCGGCGCCGCGGTGAAACTCCGGGTCGATCCCAACCAGGGCTACGACGCCGGTCAGGTCGAGCAGTTCGTGGCCGCCACCGCCGGCCTGGACATCGAGTTCCTGGAACAACCCATGCCGGCCGCCGAGATCGAGGCCATGCGCGCCCTGCCGGCCGAAATCCGCAAGCGCCTGGCGGCCGACGAAAGTCTGCTCGACGAATTCGACGCCCTGCGTCTGCTCACCCCTTCCCCGGCCTGCGGCATCTTCAATATCAAGTTGATGAAATGCGGCGGCGTGTGGAGCGCGCGGCGCATCGCGGTCCTGGCCGAGACCGCCGGCATCGAGCTGATGTGGGGCTGCATGGACGAGAGCATCATCAGCATCAGCGCCGCCCTGCACGCCGCCCTGGCCTCGCCGGCCACCCGTTATCTGGACCTGGACGGCAGTTTCGATCTGGCGCGGGATGTGGCCAGCGGGGGTTTCGTACTGGAGGAGGGATGTTTGCGGGTGAGCGGGGAGACAGGGTTGGGGTTGGAACAGGTTGTCACTTGAATGTCGCTCATGCCTCATCATAGCCCCCAAGCACCCGGCGCGCATGCTGATACCCATCCGATGCAAGCCGTCGCACCTCATGCAGGGCAGACCTGTCGCCACGCGCCAACCGGATTTCCGCTAGCCGCGTGGTATGCCAGGGGTTTCCCTTTGCCTTGGACGCGTGGTAATCAAGGGCAACTTGCTGGAACCAGTCGCGCCAGGCTGGACCCGACACGTACCCTTCACGCTTTCCGATTGCCGCCTGGATGGAGAATGCCTGCTCCTTGTCGCCGTTCAGAAAGCCGACCATGCGCGCGGCCAGTTGGAAATGCTGTCCCAGCCTGCCCTGGGGCACGATCTCGGACAGCAGTCTCGCATAGTGGAAGTCACCTTGAACAGCCCGCCCGGAGAGTGCGGACAGCACCTTGGGATGGCCATGAAAGATCGGTCCCTTGCGCTCTGCCGCCTCGGTCCAAAGTGCATTCATGTCTACTTGAATACCAGACAGCGGCTTGATCTTCTCCCCCTGTACGGCAGCATCGAGCGCCTGGAGAACTTCCGTCGGAAAGCGAATCATCCCGGTATCGACGGCGCCGGAAGCAAACGTGAACTCGCCGAATACCGGACCGGATGGACCGTCGAAACAGTCCACCCGCACAAAGGCCGTGTCGAGCGAGGCTGAAAGATCGCAAGCCATTGCCAGGATCTGAGGCCCATGGAGAGGGATAACATGATGCTCCCAAAGCCAGCGCTCGGGATTGGTCTCGTAGTGCCGCCCCCGTTCCAGGGGCAAGAATGCTCCATCGAAAACCGCGATCCGTGGTGGCCATACATTCCGGTCGATCTGAATGATCAAAGCAATCCTGCCTCGGAATGCATAAACCTTGTAGTCGAACGGTAGCGGGCGTCCCGCTACCGTCGACACGATACATTCCTCCGCAAGCCAGTAGTCGGGGGCGGGTCCATTCGGCTGTATTGCATCGGCACCCATGACGCGCATCGTCATCAGGTTGAGGAATTCATCGCCGCCAATATCCTCTAGCAGATACACGCCCTTGCCGGAGTGCCGATTGGGCTGCTTCACGACGAAGCGGGTACCGTAGGAGCGCCCTGCCGCAAGCGCTTCCTGCGGGCTTGGGCACCGCGTATATTGAATCGTCCGCCAGCCACAAGCATTCACGAACTTGTAGGCTCGATGCTTGTCGTCGAGGTGCCATGGCACGGGATCGCCATCGGCTTCATTCTTGCGCTCGAACCTGCGCCTCAACAACTTGAGAAATAGAGACATGGTTATCGGAACCCGGAAGATTGACCACGTAGAATGATGCGCATGATCCTGCTCCCCCACGGTTCACCACCGAGCCGGTGGGATATTTCGTCGAAACAGGTTCCGCAGTGTGTCCAGGACATAACCCGAGGCGTAGAATTTCCGGGACATCGGCAAGGCCAGCTGCGGCCCGCCGAGCGCGGTCCGGAACCGGCGGCGCTTGGCCAGCATCGTCGGCAGACCGGCCAGAAAATCACGGTAGATCCGCCACACCAGACGAAACTTGCCCTTCACCAGATACTTGCCGATCACCCCGCACTGCATCAGCACCATCCATCCGCCGTAGCGCAGGAAGAAACCCGCCGGCAGGTTCTTGACCTGGGTGAACAGCGAGTTGCGCAGGCCATGATAGGCGATGAACTCGTTGAATCGTCCCCCCGATGACAGGCTGCCCCAATGATAGACCACGGCATCGTCGGCCATTGCGCAGCTAAACCCCATCGCCCGGGCGCGCAGCGCCGTATTAACCTCCTCCTCCTTCAAGGTGATCCGGCCCTCGTATTGCAGGCAGGACAAGGCCTCATAAAGGCCTTGGGCCAGCCC
>CAYMHN010000121.1:0-5784 GCA_964390235.1 uncultured Candidatus Competibacteraceae bacterium | reverse complement strand
CAGAGCGGTATCCTCGGGATGACAGAAGAACCGTTCGTCGAAGACCTCGCCACAGCGCTGTCGCAATTCTCTCAGCAAGCGGGTGCTGTACAGTGCCGCCCCCCCGCAAGGCCCCAGCAACGGTTCATCCACGCTCTTGCGGTTGGAAGCGATGCCGGACTTGTAGAACACGATCCCCAGGCTGTCGACGATTTCGGGTTGTTCCCGGCACATCATGCGGCTGGCCACCATGTCCACCCTGGTGGACGTATCCAGCGCGGCCCACATCCGGTCCAGCCAACCCTCGGCGGCGACCGCATCGTTGTTCAGCAAGGCCACGGCGCGGTAGTCTCGATCCGAGTCCAGGATCAGTTCGAGCGCCTGGTTACAGGCCCCGGCGAAGCCCTTGTTATCCGGGTTGATCAGCAGCCGGACGTCGCTCCGATCACGGGCGAAATCCCCCAGCAGGGCACCGGATTCATCACTGCTTGAATTATCGATCAGGTAGAGGTGAAACGGAATCCCGGAGCATTCGTAGAGCGAATGGATACAGTCCAGGGTCGCGTCGGACCGCAGGTAATTGACGATGACGACGGCGATTCCTGTACGGAATCCGGCTTCCATGGAATATGACGCGGGCAGCACGATCAAAGATAGCCGCAGGCCTCGAGCGCTTCCGCCAGACGAGCTTCGCATCCTTCGGGAACACCCTCGAGATCGAGTTTGGAGGTATCAAGACCGTCGTGCCGGTAATCGGGATTCATGCGCGAGTGCGCAGTCCCCGCAAGCATGCGGCTGTCATAACGGACTCCGAGGAACTCACAAACGGAACCGAGTGTATCAACGGGTTCGGTGAGCAGCGACTCGTACTTGATGGACATGGCGGCGGGCCGGCAGATCAGAAAATCATGCACCCGAACCGAATACAGCCAACGCTCACAAGCGACTTCCAGCGGCTGCCCGGTTCTAGCCATCTTGGAGCGCACGCAGGTGCGCCCGTCCCGGAGAATGAACACCAGCTTCCGCTGCGCCAGGATGCGGTTGAAAAAGGCATCCAAGACATCTACAGGTTCGTCTGGAAAAAAAAGATTATGCCGTTCCAGGTCGAACAGCTGCTCGGTGGTGATCTTGTTCCCCCAAAGGGAGTCCGGATACCGTTCGGCCTCGCCAACACAAGCATTGTAGAATGCGTTCGTCCGGACATCGAATCTCGCGGCATCGTCACCCCGCAGGGCCTGACCCATCAATAACGCCTTGGCGTAACGCTCGAAAGCAACCACAAGATGTGGATGACTGTCCAGCAAGGCCGCTATCAGGCTCGTGCCCCCGCGACCCGCGCCGATCACCAGGAACCCGAAACCGGGGGTCCTGTTCACTCGACCACATCCGGCTGTTCTACCTCCGACCACTCATTCCTGACAAACATCCTGTCGAATTGATCACCATTGGCCTGTTTCAATGTTGCAGTCGCCTGCTGCAGGAAATGATAGACCTTGGCATGCGGCGTATAGACGATCCTGCGGCCCGCGATGCGCCGCACCGACTCGCAGTACAGGCGATCCGACCGATAGTGCGGGCCGTTCTCATGGTCCAGAGGGCCGAGTTCCCCCAGGGTATGGCGCGGAATGTAGACACAGAAGAAGGGAGCGAAGCTCAGTTCGACATAGCCGTTCCGGTAGTGGAGAGCGGGATCCACGATATTGTCGTGGTGGATGGACAAATTGACGTCCGTCTCCCGTACCGGATTGCAGATGGGATTGTGGATTTCGATCGTGGGTGTGTTGGCTGGCAGAACCTGTCTGGGCACGATCAGTCCAGCTTCGGGCAGATCGTCGAACACCTGCTGCATGGCCGTCACCCACCCCTCGGTCACGACCGCGTCATTGTTCAGCAGGAGGATGTCGCTGGCCGGATCGGCACAGGCTATCCCCTGATTGACCGCATGGGTGAAACCGTAATTGTGCTCGTTCTGGATCACGCGGATCCGTTCTTGCGGTTCGGCCAGAAATCGCCGGACCGGCTCCGCCGATGCGTTGTCGACGATGATCAGCTCATGGGGCTGCGGGGTGAACCGCTGCACGGAATCGATGCAAAGCCGCAGATAGTCCAGGCATTCATAGCTGGGAATGATGATGCTGATCTTGCGTTGGTAGCGCGCCGCGGGCCGGGACAGGGGTGAGTACATCTCTTCCAGGCCCGGAATCTCATGCCCCGGCAAACGTTCGGCGATCGTCCGCCGGGCTAGATAGCGGTCGATATGCGCCAATGCCCGGTTGAAGGACTTCAGCTTGGTGATCTGGTTATCCGCCGCGCCGTGATGGTAGTTGCTCAGAACGCAAGGTATCGCCTTGGGGGCTTGTCGCTCGCTCAGGCGCAGCAGGAATTCCCAATCGATGAGTCGCTGCATCTGCTCGTTGAAACCACCGGATCGTTCGATCAGCGCGCGCCGGTGCAGCAGCACCCCGAGGTCGATGTAGTTGCGGTTCTCCAGCACGGACCGGCTGAAGGTCGCGTAGCGGACCGCTTCCAGCCTGGCTGCGCCCGAGCCGGAATCGCCGGCATGGATGTTCTGCGCGCAGTAGACCATGTCCGCCCTTTGCGTGGCCAGTAGCTCACCCAGCAGGATGCGCAGAAAGTCCGGCTCCATGGTGTTGTCGCTGTCCAGATAGGTGATGAACTCCCCTTGCGCCCGTTCCAGACCAAGATTGCGGGCCGCGGCGGCTCCCTGATTCTGCTCCAGTCGGAAATACTGGATTCTCGGATCGTTGAACGCCTCGATGACGGCGGCCGTATCATCCTCGCCGCCATCATCGACCACGATCAATTCGAAAGTCGGGTAGCTCTGGGCCAGTGCGCTGCGGACCGCATTGCCGATACAGGCGGCCCGGTTGTAAGTCGGCATGATGATCGACACCAGGGTGGTGTCCGGCAGCCGGGCGTGGCGTTGGGCCAGATGCCGGCGCATGCCGTGCATGTAACCGAGGACCCGTTTGGCCTCCTCGGTGAACGGTGCATCCAGTTTCAGCAGAAAGATCGAATTTCGCTCGTAACCGCTGAAATCGCTGAACAGGCTGCGCTGTCTACCCCCCTTGGGAGCACGCGTAACCGGTACCAGTTTACGGTGGACCGGATCAAGCGAGGTCCCGCCCCGCTTGACCGGAAGGTAATCCTCCACCGCGTCGTTGGCCAGGCAATGAGCCAGAGGGTTCACGTCACTCTCCCGCAACTCGGGATGGCGTTCCAGATAATCCAGCGTATCGAAATAAGGGCTGGGATCACGCCCCTCGGCGACCCCGTGCAGGAAGTAATGCAGCAAGGGGTTCAGACCCGAGTCGGCGACGTCGGGATAGGCTTGCAAGTACCAGGCGGTCTCGAACAGCGGATTGGGCCTGCGCCCTTCCGCGGCCCCGGAGCGAATGAAATGCACCAGGGGATCCATTCCGGCATCGCGGATATCCTGATGGTTTTCCAGATAATACTCCCGGTCGTACAGACCGGAGTCCGCCAGCAGTCGGTAGCACTCCAGCTCCTTGCGGTCGACGCCGAAACTGGCGACCGCCGCGAACTGCCCACCCCGCACGCTAAGCAGCCAGTCACCGAAACTCCGCAGCGGCGTGGTCAGCCGCCAGGACCGGGAACCGACGATGGCCCGGAGTTCCAGCTCCAGCTTGCTTTTCTCGCCTTTTTCAACCTCGAAATCGCGTTGCAACTGCTCCAGAGTGCCGCGCAGTTCGCTGGCCTGCTCCCGCACGAGGGTGATTTTTTCCTCCAGCTCCTGGCGCTGCTGCCGCAGTTGCTCCTCTCGATTGGTGTGGCGTGCCTTGAGCCGCTCGATATCATATTGGTGATAGCGCTCCATCTGCCGGGTTTCAGCCCGGCTGGCTTGCAGTTGCTCCGCCAGTTGGCGCTGGGCTTCCCGTTCCTGTCGAAGCCGCCGTTCATGTTCGGTCAGCAATGGCGCAAGCCATAGCGCAGTCTTGTCGGATTGCGCCAGCACCTCATCCAGGACTCGGCAACACTCCGCGGATCGGGGGTCCGCAGCCAGGCCCTGCAAGGCCTGATAAGCCTGCCTGACGGTCAGCGGAACATCACCATGGGTCCCGAGTTCATCGTCACCGGCGTGCTGATGCCGCTGCCCGTTCGACAGGAACTCACCGACCGCCCGACCCGTCTCGGCCTCCGAACGTGGCCAGGTCAGATCAAGCTGCCGGGCTATCCCGTTCAACGTTCCGCTCCAGTCGTTGAGTAGTTCTTCGTAACTCACGAAACAGCGCGGCAGGCCGCGGGAATGGTATTCCGCCTCCAGGCTGTAGCGCAACCACAGCTGCAGCGCATGGGCGGTCGGAATGCTCAAGCCCTGGCGCGCCTCCAGCGAGGCCGCCACCTCGAGCGGATTGCGCAACACCAGCACCACCTTGATCCTGGCACCAAAGTCATCCAGAACCGAGCGCCATAGCGGTAGCAGACGGCACAGTCTGGGATCCTTGATCAGGAACGACGAGGAGTGGCCGAAGTCACGCTCGAGGTAGTCGAGCAGGCGCTGACGGAAACCGGTAGCAGGTTCGGCATCCCACCAGCCTGGAGGCAACGGCGGAATGTCATGCCAGCGCTGGCCGAACCGTTCCAGCAACTCGTCCTGCAGGGCGACCAGTTCCTCGGACTCCCAGAAACCGGTGCGGTTGTTCTCGGAGGCCGGCACCAGCCGGCTGGCAATGTCCAACCCTTGCAGATTGAGTACCCGGGACAGGGCCGACGTGCCACTGCGATGCATGCCCAGGATCAGCACGGCGGTGGCGCGCGCCGGCGTGTCGGCGCGATCAGGTTCGATCGCCGGCAGCGATTCGGGATGGGCCATTTCAGAATTCCTCGAGCCGGGGAGGGAAACTGTACACTCCATGCTCATGGTAGAGCGACAGGTTCGGACTGTAACAGGGGTCATGAAAGCGCATGGTCCGCCAGCGCCGGCTGAGGTAATCCATTTCGCCTTGGGCTCGCATCAGCTTCTCGGGCGAGCCATCTTCCGACCCCCGGGTGGCCGACTCATGGTGGAACAGCACCGCGTGCGGGGTGTAGAGATTCCGGTGGCCCCGCTCGCGAATCCGCAGACACAGATCGACGTCGTTGAAAGCAACCGGCAGATGCGTCTCCTCGAATCCGCCCACCTCCAGAAACAGCGCTCGGCGCAGCACCATGCAGGCCGCCGTCACCGCCGTGAAGTTCTGGACCAGCAGGGTTCTGGCGGCATCCCGGCTGTCCGCCGGGGTGGTGGAGCGCATGAAACTGCCGGCGATACCGCCGAAACCGACGATGACGCCGGCATGCTGGATCCGGCCATCGGGATACAGCAGCCTGGCCCCGACCGCGCCGATTTCCGGGCGCAGCGCATGACTGACCATCTCACCCAGCCAGTCACCCTCGATCACCTCGATATCGTTGTTGATCAGTCCGATCAGCTGGCCTGTCGCCTGCTCGACCGCCGCGTTGTTCAACTGGCTGTAGTTGAACGGCCGGTCATCGCGCAGCACCCGGATGCGGGTATCCGGATAACGCGCCCCGAGCGCGGCCAGATAGGCCAGGGTGACCGGATCGTCGCTGCCGTTATCGACGATCAGCAGTTCGTAATTCGGGTAGCGGGTCCGGGTGATCAGACTTTCGATGCAGATCCGCAACACCTCCAGACCGTTGCGGGTAGGCACGATCAGCGAAACCGGGGGCGCGGCTTGCGGCAAGGCGTAGCGGACCCGTACGGTGCCGGGCAGCAACGGCGAGATCTCGGCCCGGGCAGCGATCGCGCGCCGCCCGAGC
>CAYMHN010000120.1:0-8494 GCA_964390235.1 uncultured Candidatus Competibacteraceae bacterium | reverse complement strand
CCTTCGAGTTCAACAACCCGACCTCGGACCGCCGCTTCGGCGCCCAGGACGTGGCCAAGAACTACATGCTCGGCTCCTACCACCAGGCCAACGAGTACTTCGAGATCATCTTCAACAAGGACACCTATGAAAACCTCCCGCCGGATCTCCAGGCGATTCTGAAGTACGCCACGGAAGCGGCCAACACGATCAACTACGCCACCGCCATGGACCAGTACTCGCGCGACCTGATCGCCCTGGCCGAGGAAGACGGCGTCAACGTCATCCGCACGCCCGACGCGGTGATGCAGGCACAGTTGCCGGCCTGGGACAAGCTGATCGTGGATCTCGAGCAGGATGCCTATACCAAAAGGGTGATCGAGAGCCAGAAGGCTTGGTGCGAGCGTGTCGCGTACTACGACTTCATGAACTCGGCCGACTACGTGGCAGCCTACAACCATCACTTCCCGGGCCGCCTGACCGTTTGACGGCGCTAGAAACACCTCTCCAACCACCGGACGGGGTGGCTTTCGCGGCCACCCCGTCTGCGGTCCGGGGCTGAATATCTTCGTGAGGTTGCCATGGCGCATTACGTCCACTTCGCCGATAAGGTGTCCGAATGGTTCGGCAAGGCGTTCGCTTGGCTGATCCTGCTGATGGCCTTCGGCATGGGCTACGAGGTCTTCATGCGCTATCTGCTCGGCGCCCCGACGACCTGGGCCTTCGACATCGCCTACATCATGTATGGTACGTTGTTCATGATGGGTGGCGCTTACACTCTCTCGCGCGGGGGCCACGTGCGCGGCGATTTCCTCTACCGCTTGTGGAAGCCGCGAACCCAGGCCAAGTTGGAACTGGTCCTGTATTTCCTGTTCTTCTTTCCCGGGATATTGGCGCTGATCTTCGCCGGCTGGCGTTATGCCGGGCGCTCCTGGCGTTTCCTCGAGGTCAGTTCCATGAGTCCGGCCGGGGTACCGATCTATCAGTTCAAGACGATCATCGTTGCCGCCGGCCTGCTGCTGCTGATCCAGGGAATCGCCCAGGTATTCCGCTGCATTCTGTGCATCCGTACCGGCAAGTGGCTGCTTGCCCAGGATGATGTCGAGGAGATCGAAAAGCTGGGCCAGGAGGGCCGGGTGGCCGAAGTACTGGAGCGTGCCACCGACTCCGCCGACGGCCACGCGCCATCGGTTGGCGACGCCGGGCGGGGGCGGGGCTGAGCGATGACCGACCCTCAAGTCGCAATCCTGATGCTGGGGATCTTCATTCTCGTCATCTTTCTCGGCTTTCCGATCGCCTTCACGCTCATGGCCATGGCCGTGGGCTTCGGCTACTACGCCTATTACGAGCCGGCCCGGATGTGGGCGGCCTATTACCGGGCGGTTGAAAGCGGAGCGGACTTCTGGACGCTGACCGACACCTGGATTTCGGGCTTCCTGAACAACCGCATTTTTCACCTGTTCGTGAATCAGACCTATTCGGTCATGGCCAGCGACGTGCTCACCGCGGTGCCGCTGTTCCTGTTCATGGGCTATATCGTGGAGCGGTCGAACATCGTCAACCGGCTGTTTCACACCATCAATATCTCCGCCCGCCGGCTTCCCGGCTCGATGGCGGTCGCCGCGCTGATCACCTGTGCGCTGTTCGCGACTGCCACCGGTATCGTCGGTGCGGTGGTTACCCTGATGGGGCTGCTCGCTCTGCCGGCGATGCTCAAGGCACGCTACCACCCCGGTTTCGCCTCCGGGGTGATCTGCGCCGGCGGCACGCTGGGTATCCTGATCCCGCCCTCGATCATGCTGATCGTCTACGCCGCGGCCTCGGGCGTGTCCGTGGTCAGGCTGTACGCTGGCGCGCTGCTACCCGGAATGCTGCTGGCCGGGCTTTATCTGATTTATGTGGTGGGCCGATCGATGGCCCAGCCGAGCGTTGCACCGCGCAGCACCGACGAGGAGGCCGGCAGCTACGGCTACGGGGAACTCGCCTGGATGCTGGCGACATCGTTCCTGCCACTGGCCTTGCTCATCCTCTCGGTACTCGGTGCCATCCTGTTCGGTTTGGCGACACCATCCGAGGCTGCCGCCGTCGGTGCGCTCGGCGGTCTTGTCCTGGCCGCCGCCTATGGCGCGTTGACCTGGCAGCGGCTCAAGGAGGCAGTGTATCTGACGGTGCGCACCTCGGCGATGGTGTGCTGGTTGTTTGTCGGTTCCTGGACGTTTGCCTCGGTATTCTCCTATCTTGGCGGCGAGCACCTGGTGCTGGAGTTCGTGGTGGGGCTCGAGCTGTCGCCGTTGACCTTCCTGCTGATGGCCCAGTTGATCATCTTCCTGCTCGGATGGCCGCTGGAGTGGTCGGAGATCATCATCATCTTCGTGCCCATCTTCCTGCCGCTGCTGCCGTTGTTCGGCATCGATCCGCTATTCTTCGGCATCCTGGTGGCGCTCAACCTGCAGACCAGTTTTCTGACCCCGCCGATGGCGATGTCGGCCTATTATCTCAAGGGCATTGCGCCACCGCATGTGCACCTGGTGCAGATCTTCAAGGGCTGCCTGCCCTTCCTGGCGATGGTGTTCGTAGCGATGATCATCCTGTACACGGTGCCCGACATCGTGTTCTACCTGCCGCAACTGTTCTACGGACGCTGAGAACGGGATGCCGACACCGCCTGATCCTGCCGAACTGAGTGTGCTGGACGCGCGCGACAAGCTCGCCCGCGGCGAACTGCGGGCGGTCGAGTATGCCGAGGCGTGTTTGCGACGGGTCAATGCGCTGGAGAGTGAAATACATGCCTGGAGGCTGCTTGATCGTGACCTGGTGATGAAGCAGGCCGAGGCCGCCGATGCACAGCGCAAGTCAGGCAAGCCGATCGGGCCGTTGCACGGGGTGCCGGTCGGCGTCAAGGATATCATCGACACGGCTGACATGCCTACTGAGAATGGTACGGCGATCGACGCCGGACGGCGGCCACGCAGGGACGCGACGGTGGTCGCCCGACTGCGGGCCGCGGGTGCCATTATCTTCGGCAAGACAGCGACCACCGAGCTGGCCTATTTCGCACCCGCAAAGACGCGGAATCCGCACGACCGGAATCGCACCCCGGGCGGTTCCTCCTCGGGATCGGCGGCGGCGGTCGCGGCCGGGATGGTACCGCTGGCGGTCGGTACCCAGACCGCCGGCTCGGTGATCCGGCCGGCTTCCTACTGTGGCGTGGTCGGCTTTAAACCAAGCCATGGTCTGATCCCGCGCACCGGTATCCTGACCCTGTGCGGGCCGCTGGATACGGTCGGAGCGTTCGCGCGCAGCGTCGAGGATGTGGCGCTGATCTGCGATGTCATGGCGGGCTATGATTCCGGCGACACCGATACCCGGATCGAGGCTCCACCCGCGCTGCTCGAATTGGCGCGCTCGAAACCGCCGCTGACACCGCTGTTCACCTTCATCGAGACACCGGCCCGGGATCAGGCCGAGGAAAGCACCCGCGTGGCATTCGCCGAACTCACCGCCGAGCTTGGTGGGCAATGCGATCCCTTCGAACTACCCGAGCCCTTCGAGGAAGCGGCAGCGGCGCATCGGAGCTTGATGCAAGCGGGTTTCGCCCGTCATCTGTGGCCCTATTACGAGCGTGGCCGAGAGGCCTTGAGCCCGGTGATGCGCGAGGCGATCGAGGAAGGCCGCACCGTGCTTGCGACCCGTTATCTTGCGGCGCTCGACTGGCGGGATGTGCTCCATGTCGGTCTGGAAAAGGTGTTCGAGCGCTATGACGCCATCATCACGCCGGCGGCAACGGGCGAGGCTCCCTTGGGCATCGAGTCGACTGGCAGCCCGGTCTTCAATGCACTGTGGACCTTTCTCGGCGTGCCGGCCGTGAATCTCCCACTGATGGTGGGACCGAATGGCATGCCGCTTGGCGTTCAGCTGGTCGGCCGGCGCGGTCAGGACGGGCGACTGCTGAGGACCGCGCGCTGGCTAACCGAACGGCTGTCGAGCCAGAGCGGATCGACACCATGACTGACCCGACACCGGGACGAACGGAGCCCGCATGACCGATATCCTCCTCGCCGTACTCGCGCTCACCGGCCTTGGCACCTTTCTTGTCCTCATCGCCTGGCGGGTGCCGCAGACGCCGCTGCTGATCATCTTCAGTTTGGTCTTCCTGATGGCCGCCTACGATTTCTGGCGCGATTTGAGACGCCGCAAAGGCAGTCGGGATCGCTAGCGGCGGCCAGAATACCAGGAAACAGCGCCCCGGAATGCAGTAAAACCGCTACCCTGTCGGTCTATACGGGAATTACCATATTTCCGGGAGACCAATCATGCGCGGCAGCGCCTTGCTGGTTCTGGTGGCCGGCTTGTGCATCGGCCAGCCGGCCGTCGGGCTGGACCTGCGGCTACCTGATTTCGGGGATGCCTCCGCCCAGTATCTGAGCCAGCGCGAGGAGCAGCAGCTCGGCGCCGGCGTGTTGCGGCGCCTGCGCGAGCGTGGCGCGGTGATCGAGGATGCGCAGGTCAGCGAGTATCTCAATTCGGTGGGGCAGCGCATCGCCACCAGTGCCGGCAGCGGCCAACCCTATACCTTCTTCTGGGTCAACGCCGATAGTATCAATGCCTTTGCCACGCCCGGCAGCTATATCGGCGTGCATAGCGGCCTGTTTCAGGCCACCCGCAGCGAGTCCGAACTGGCCGGGGTACTGGCTCATGAAGTGGCCCACGTGGCCCAGCGCCATATCGCCAGGGCCTACGCCGACAGCCAGCGCATGCTGTTGCCGATGATGGCGGCGATGGCCGCCTCGGCGGCATTGGCCGCCAGCGTCGGCGGTGAGGCCGGTCAGGCGGCCCTGGCCAGCACCCTGGCGGCCAGCGCCCAGCGGCGGATCAACTTTACCCGCGGCCATGAAGAGGAAGCCGACCGGATCGGTTATCAACTGCTGGAGCGGGCCGGTTTCGATCCCGACGGCATGGCCACGTTCTTCGCGTATCTGGCACGCCAGGCACCCGAGTCGGCCAATGCTCTTCCGGACTACTTGCGGACCCACCCGCGACCGGTCAGCCGCATGGCCGATGCACAAAGCCGCGGCAGCGGCAGTTCGGCGGCCCGTGGCCGAGTCAGCAGCGAGGACTACTTCATGGCCAAGGCCAGGGTCAGGGTGTTGTCCACGGCCAATACCTCGGCCCTGATCAATCATTATCGCGATACCCTGGCGACGGGCGACCATCGGCATGAAGCCGCCGAGCGGTATGGTTATGTGCTGGCCTTGAAGCGCGCGGGACGCTTGCAGGAAGCGTCAGCTGAGCTTGGTCGCCTGCTACAGGCCGATCCGGATCGTCTGGCCTTGCGCATAGAGCAGGCCGAACTGGCCCTGGCCAGTGGCGCGGACGAACGTGCTTGGACCTTGTTCGAGCAAACCGCCCGGCTTTACCCGGACGATTACCGTCTGGCCATGCATTACGGCCAGGCGCTGGCGGCGCAAGGCGATCCGCGGCTGGCCATGCAGGTGCTGGAACCGCAGCTGAAGCGTCGGTCCCGTGATCTGGGCCTGCTGGAGTTGTATGCCCGGGCGACGCAAAGGGCGGGTGAACCGGTGGCCACCCATGCGGCCATGGCGGAATATTACTACCTCAGCGGTGATCTGCAGGGTGCCATCGATCAGGCCGAACTGGGGCTGCGGAGCGGCGGCTCACCGTATGAGCGGGCACGGTTGCAGTCCAGGCTGCGCGAATTGCAGGCGCTCAAACCGTGATGGCGTAGATTGTCGGCCTACCGGTTGCTCTGGTCCTTGTCTTCGGTATCGGCCTGTTGTTCGTTCTGATACTGCTTGTACAGTCTCTCGTTCATGGCTTGCCAGATCGACAGATTGCGCTCGGCCAGTTCGGAAATCAGCGACAGGGGATTCTTGCCCATGAAGTTGCTCATCTGCTCGCGCACCAGGTGCTGCTGATCGACGAAGGTTTGCAGGCTTTTTTCCAGGTATGTTCCCATCATGCCCTGCAGATTGTCGCCGTAGAACCGGATGATATGGGCCAGCACTTCGGTGGTAAAGATCGGACTTCCCTGTTCTTCCTCTTCACTGATGATCTGCAGCAGGATGCTGCGGGTGATGTCATCCTTGGTCTTGGCATCGATGACCCGGAACTTCTCGTAGTCCAATACCAGTCGTTTGACATCTTCCAGGGTGATGTAGCTGCTGATCGCGGTATCGTACAGACGGCGATTGGGATACTTTTTGATGATCCGGGCTTCACTCATGCGACTGTTTGCGGTTGCAATGGTTTGCTAAGACCGCAAAGTCTATGAGTTTTTTCAATGCAAGTACAGGCCGCCGTTGACATAGAAGTCGGCACCGGTGATGTAGCTCGATTCTTCGGCGGCCAGAAAAGCCATGACTCGGGCGATTTCCTCGGGTTCGGCGAGGCGGCCGACCGGGATCTGGGTGACGATGGAATCGCGAATCTCCTCGCGGATGGCCATCACCATCTCGGTGGCCACATAGCCGGGCGAGATGCTGTTGACGGTCACCCCCTTGCGCGCGCCTTCCTGGGCCAGTGCCATGGTCAGGCCGTGGATGCCGGCCTTGGCGGCGGAGTAGTTGGCCTGCCCGAACTGGCCTCTCTGGCCGTTGACCGAGGAAATATTGATGATGCGGCCCCAGCCCTGGTCCAGCATCGTGTCGAATATCTGTCTGGTGATGTTGAAGGCACCGGTCAGATTGGTGGCGATCACCGCATCCCAGTCCGATTTTTCCATTTTCTTCAGCATGGCATCCCGGGTAATACCGGCATTGTTGACCAGGATGGCGATGGGGCCGAGATCTTTTCCCACTTGTTCGACCAGAATGCTGCATGATTCAAAATCGGTAACATCGACCGGGTAGACCGTGATGTCGAATCCTTCCGCCAGACGTTGCTCGCGCCAGTGCATGGCTTTCATCTCTTCGGCCGGAAAATAGGCGGCCACCACGGTACGACCTTGGCGGACCAGGTCCTTGCACATGGCGGTTCCCAGGCCGCCGATTCCCCCGGTTACTACGGCAACACGTTGCGTCATGGATGATTCTCCGTGTTTTTAGCAGGTGCACAATGATTTCGCGATACGAAATACTGAACAGCGGGATTACCCTTGTCAACTGAATTTTTGCGACTGCACCATTTTTTTTGCTGCGACGCAATAAATGCTGCGCTTCGGAAAGCTTGCAGGTCGGCTGGCAATATGTTTATATAGCACTAAAGTAGTGCTAATTGAGGTTGGCAATTCCACCATGCTCAGGATTACCCGTGAAACCGACTATGGCATCGTCCTGTTGACGAAGATGGCCAAGGCCGTCGACCATGCCTACAGCGCGGCGGTGCTGGCCAGACAGTGCCATCTGCCGGCACCCATGGCCAGCAAGATACTCAAGACACTGGCGCAGGCGGGGTTGCTGGTGTCGCAGCGTGGCGCTCGGGGTGGTTACTCGCTGGCGCGACCCCCTGCGGCCATCAGCGTGGCCGAGGTGATCGAGGCCCTGGAAGGTCCAATCGCCATCACCGAGTGCAGCACCGATGATCCCGATGCCTGTGTCTACAAGCATTATTGTGGAGTAAACAGTCACTGGAACCGGATCAACGAGGTGATTCGTGACGCCCTGGAGGGCATCAGCCTGGCTGAAATGACCCGATTGCCGTCTTCCCGTCCAGCCTCTCTGCCGGTCAATTTCCACAACGCGGCATCCATGTCCTGAGTGACTTCATGAACAAGCTATTGCTGACGAGGACCGCTACCCATGTCTGAAAACGCCAGTCTGGAGCGTTTTACCGAACGAGGTTATCAATTCGGCTTTGTCACCGAGATCGAACAGGACACCGTTCCGCCCGGGTTGAACGAGGAGGTGATTCGCCTGATTTCGGCTAAGAAGCAGGAGCCGGAGTGGCTGCTGGAGTGGCGCCTCAAGGCCTACCGACACTGGTTGACCATGCGCGAGCCGGACTGGGCGCGCCTGGACATCACGCCGATCGACTACCAGGCGATCTCCTATTACTCCGCGCCCAAGTCGGATGCCGATCGACCCAAGAGTCTGGACGAGATCGATCCGGAGATCCTCAAGACCTACGCGAAGCTGGGCATTCCCCTGGCCGAGCAGGAAGTGCTGGCCGGCGTGCGGGGCAATGTCGCGGTGGACGCCGTGTTCGACAGCGTGTCGGTGGCCACCAGCTTCAAGGACAAGCTGGCCGAGAAGGGCGTCATCTTCTGCTCCTTCTCCGAGGCCGTGCGGGAACACCCGGAGTTGGTTCGCCAGTACCTCGGCACCGTGGTGCCGACCGGTGACAATTATTTCGCCGCCCTGAACTCGGCGGTGTTCACCGATGGTTCGTTCTGCTACATCCCCAAGGGGGTGCGCTGCCCCATGGAACTGAGCACCTATTTCCGGATCAATGCGGCCAATACCGGTCAGTTCGAACGTACCCTGATCGTCGCCGAACCAGGCAGCTATGTCAGCTACCTGGAAGGCTGCACCGCCCCGCAGCGCGACGAGAACCAGCT
>CAYMHN010000119.1:0-8528 GCA_964390235.1 uncultured Candidatus Competibacteraceae bacterium | reverse complement strand
GGCCCTGGATGTGGCCGGTCGCCAGTGGTCCACGGCGGAACTGGCCGATCAGCTGGCCGGTTGGCTGGCCGACGGGCGCGATCTGGCACTGGCCGTGGGTGGTCCCGACGGTCTTGATCCAGCCGTGCTGGAGCGGGCCGAGGGTCGCTGGTCCTTGTCGCGGCTGACCTTGCCGCATCCGCTGGTGCGGGTGCTGGTCGCCGAGCAACTGTACCGGGCCTGGAGCATCCTCCAGCATCACCCCTATCATCGAGCCTAAGCATGCCGTCAGCCATCGATCTGTATCTGGCCTCCGCTTCGCCGCGCCGTCGCGAGTTGCTGGGCCTGCTGGGATTACGCTTCGAGTGCCTGAAGGCGCCGGTGGACGAAACGCCATGGCCCGACGAATCCCCGTCGGACTACGTGCAGCGGCTGGCGCTGGCCAAGGCCCGGGCCGGTCAACAGCGATTGATCGAGCAGTCCGCGGTTCCCGTACTGGGCGCCGATACCACGGTGGTGCTGGATGGCGAGATGCTGGGCAAGCCCCGCGACCGGGCCGAGGGATTGGCCATGCTGGCGCGATTGTCCGGGCGTGCGCATCAGGTCTTCAGCGGGGTGGCGCTGCTCCTGGGCGAGAAGGAGCAGGTCATCGTGCAGGTCAGTCAAGTGCGGTTCCGGATACTGAGCGCCACCGAGTGCGCGGCCTACTGGGCGAGCGGCGAGCCGGCGGACAAGGCGGGCGGCTATGGCATCCAGGGCCTGGGCGCCGCTTTTGTCAGCGATCTGCGCGGCAGCCACTCCGGAGTCATGGGATTGCCCCTGTTCGAAACCGCTGAACTGTTGCGCGCCTTTGGCGTCGATATTCTGGCCGCCGAACGCCAGTCATCCGCAGCCGAGTCAACCGGGTATGAGTGAAGAAATCCTGATCAACGTCACTCCCCGCGAGACCCGGGTCGCGGTGGTGGAAAATGGCGTGTTGCAGGAGATTCTGCTGGAACGGGCCCGCAAACGCGGCCTGGTCGGCAATATCTACAAGGGACGCGTCTGCCGGGTATTGCCCGGTATGGAGGCCGCGTTTGTCGAGATCGGCCTGGAGCGGGCGGCCTTTTTGCATGTCTCGGATATCCAGGGGTCGGTCTATAGCGGCGAGTCCGATCCGGCCGAGGAGCGTCGGTCGCCGCAGATCACCGAACTGCTGTATCCGGACCAGCAGCTGATCGTGCAGGTGATCAAGGATGCCATCGGCACCAAGGGTGCCCGGCTGACCACGCATATCTCCATCCCCTCGCGCTATCTGGTACTGCTGTCCAACTCCGATGCCATGGGGGTATCGGTCAAGATCGACGACGAGGCCGAGCGGCAGCGACTCAAGGATGTGGTCAACAAGTTTCGGGCCGAGTTCGGCGGCGGCTATATCGTGCGCACCGCCGCCGAGGGCACCGAATCCTGGGCCTTGCGTGCCGATATGCAGTTTTTGCAGCGACTCTGGGAGTCGATCCAGGAGCGCGCCACGCTGGCCGAGACCGGCGAGCTGATCTATGAGGATCTGCCGCTGGAACTGCGGGTGCTACGCGACTTTGTCGGCGACGAGGTGGAAAAGGTGCGCATCGATTCCCGCGAAGGCTACGAGCGCTTGCGCAGTTTCGCGGAGAAGTTCGTGCCCCGGATGCTGAGCCGGATCGAGCATTACCCCGGCGAGCGACCCCTGTTCGACCTGTACAATGTCGAGGACGAGATCCAGCGTGCCCTGGCGCGCAAGGTACCGCTCAAGTCGGGCGGCTATCTGATCATCGACCAGACCGAGGCGATGACCACCATCGACGTCAATACCGGCGCCTACGTGGGTCACCGCAATCTGGAAGAGACCATCTTCAAGACCAATCTGGAGGCGACCCAGGGCATCGCCCGGCAACTGCGGCTGCGCAATCTGGGCGGCATCATCATCATCGACTTCATCGACATGTCCAGCGAGGAGCACAAGCAGCAGGTGCTGCGCTCGCTGGAGCGCAGTCTGGAGCAGGATCGCGCCAAAAGCCACATCTCCGAGGTGTCGGCGCTAGGTCTGGTGGAGATGACTCGCAAGCGGACCCGGGAGAGTTTGGAGCAGATCCTGTGTGAACCCTGTCCGACCTGCACCGGTCGCGGCACGCTGAAGACCGCCGAGACCGTGTGCTACGAGATCTTTCGCGAAATCCTGCGCGAGGCGCGCCAGTATGAAGCCCGTCAGTTCCTGATCCTGGCCTCCCAGGAGGTCGTCGATCTGATGCTGGACGAGGAGTCCACCAGCGTGGCCGAACTGGAGTCCTTCATCGGGATACCGATCAAGTTCCAGGCCGAAGTGCTGTACACTCAGGAACAGTACGATGTGGTGCTGATGGTGTGAACATGCGCCGCCTTGCCATTCGTCCCGGACTCTCGGGTTCGCGGCTGCTGGCCTATCCGCTGCTGGCCACGCTGGTGGTGGCAGTGGCGCTGCGCTGGGCGCTGCCGACGCTGGTGGAGCGCTATCCGCAGCCGCTGCTGGCGGTGCTGAGCACGCTGCTGGAGCAGCCTTTGCAGGCGGACCGAACCCGGCTGCACTGGCAGGGCTGGCAGCCGCAACTGACCCTCGGCGGCGTCCGGCTGGACGATCAGGCGCTGCGGATCGAACGGCTTAGTGCCCGATTCCGGCCTGATTTCACGGGCAATACCCCCACGCTGCGGGTGGCGGTCGGCATGACCGGCGTCGTCCTGAATCAGCCGCTGTTTGCCGACCCGGTGGTCATCGATCGGATTCAGGGCGACCTGGACTTGAGCCGCACCGAGGATGCTTGGCGGTTGATGCCGGTACTGAGCCTGGTCAGTCCTGATACGCAACTCCTGCTATCCGGTCGGATTGACTGGCCGGACGGCGCCAGTCCCTGGCTCGATCTGCATGCCGATCTGGACGGGTTCCCGGTGAACCGGGTGGCCAACTATCTGCCCCTGGCTCTGATCGCTCGCAAGCCGCATCTGTCGCGATGGCTGAGGCAGGCGTTGGTGGAGGGACGGGTCGCCCAAGGTCGGTTGCGGGTGCAAGGTGCCGTCGATGCATTTCCCTATGCCGATGGCTCGGGCGAGTTCACCGCCGCGTTGCGGGTGGAGGACATGCGGCTGGCCTACTCTCCGGATTGGCCACCGATCGAACAGCTGCAAGCGGAGGTCCGGTTCAACGGACGCGGTCTCGACATCATGGCGGATCAAGGCCTATTGCAAGAAACGCCCTTGCAATCGACCCGTGCCTGGATCGATGACCTGGCCGAGCAGACACCGCTGAATATTACGGGTCGAGTCAGAGAAGACATCGGCACCATGCAGCGATTCGTCGCCGCCAGCCCCTTGCGGGACACTTTGGGACCATACCTGAGCCCACTGCGGCTGGAGGGAACCGCCGAACTCGATCTGTCGCTAAGCCTCCCCTTGGTTGATCCGAAGCCACCCAATGAGGTGGCGGGCGAGTTGCGCTTGCTGGGCGTGACTCTGGCTCCGGTCGGCCACGGCCTGGTGCTGCACGAGGTGCGGGGTCCGGTGCGTTTCGACGGGCAGGGTCTGCGCGGTGGCGAATTGCAGACCCTACTGGGGGATCAGCCGCTGGACTTGGACCTGGCCAGCGATACCGACCATGTGCTGCTGGCTCGCGGGAGCGGTCGTCTGGCAGCCTCGGACCTGCTGGGCGCGGCCGACCCCGGTCTGGACAGCGTTGTTCCGGGACGCAGCGCCTGGTCCATCGATCTGCGACTGCCGCGCATGCAGCAGGGAGAAGGCTTGCGACTCCGGCTGCGGTCCGATCTGGAGGGCAGCGAAATTCTTCTGCCCGGCAGCCTGGCCAAGTCCGTCGGCCAGCGGCTACCGACCGAGATCGAACTGTTCCTGCCGCGACAGGGCGATCCGATCCTGAATCTCGACGCGGGCGAGCGGCTGACCGCCCGCCTGGTGCTGACCCCCGGCTGGCAGCCGCGGCAATTGACGGCGCGATTCGGAGGGCTGGCCCTGGGCGCTTACGAGCTGGGTTCGGTCGATGTCCATGGCCAGCATGAGTCTGCTCAGTTCACCGTGCGGTTCGCGGGTCCGGGCATTCATGGCCAGCTGGTCTGGCCCCATGCGCCGACCATCGACAATCCGGTCTGGCTGGCGCTGGACCGCTTGGCTCTGCGGCGCCTGGAAGTGCCGCTGGGCGAGTTCCCGTCCGTCGACTATTCTTCTTCCCGCAGCCCGCAGCCACTGACGGTCAGCATCGCCGAGATGCTGCTGGACGGGCACCGTCTGGGCCAACTGAATCTGAGCGCCGAACCCGAGGCCTCGGGCTATGCGCTGCGCGATCTGCGACTGATCGGTGACACGCATCGGCTGCAAGCGCAGGGTTTCTGGTCCCGGAGAGCCGGGGGACAGGCCACCACGCTCCAACTGGCCTTGCAGGATGAGCAACTGGACCAGTTGCTTGCCGCCCTGGACTGGCCGATCCTGGCCCAGCTCAGTCAGGGTCGGTTCGGTCTGGAACTGAGCTGGCCGGGTGGAACACCGACCCTGGCCGGTTTGCGCGGTGAGCTGGATCTGGACCTGGGACCAGGCAGGATAGTCGGTTTCGAGCCCGGTGCGGGGCGCCTGCTGGGTCTGATCAATCTCGAGAGTCTGGCCCGCCGCTTGCAGCTCGATTTCAGCGACATGGCCCATGAAGGCTTCGCTTTCGACCGGGTTGCCGGCCTGATGCGCCTGGAACGGGGCGAGGCGCATATCGATCGACTCAGCGTGGACGGGCCAGCCGCCGACCTGGCGCTGAGCGGACGAGTGGGACTGGTGCGCCAGGATCTCGACCTGCAAGCGGATGTCATGCCGCAGCTGGGTTCCCCGCTGGCCATCGCCGGAGCGCTGGCCGGTGGGCCGATTGTCGGTGCCGCCGTGCTGCTGGCTCACCAGGTGCTGGAGTCGGGCCTGGAACGCCTGGTACGCATGCGTTATGTCGTTACCGGAACCTGGCAACAGCCGGTGGTCGAGCGTCTGGTGGTCGCCGATCCGGCCTATCCCGGGGCGACCACCGGAAGCAACCGCAAGTAACATGACGGCCTTGCTGGAAGTCCGCGATCTGGTCAAGGATTATCGTGGATTGCGCGCGGTCGACGGGATCAGTTTCCGCATCGAGCGGGGGCGATGCCTGGGCCTGCTGGGACCGAACGGCGCCGGTAAGACGACGACGGTCGAGATGTTGGAAGGCGTTACCGTACCGACCAGCGGTTCGATTCTGTACCGGGGCGTGTCTCGGGATGAGCGGTTTCGCCAGGAGGCGGGCATGATGTTTCAGGCCACTGCCTTGCAGGATCATCAGACCGTGCGCGAGACTCTGAACCTGTTCGCCCGCCTGTACCCGCGCTCCGTGTCGCTGGCCCAACTCTGCGCCCGCTGCGCCCTGGACGGGCTGCTCGATCGCGACACGCGCAAACTGTCGGGTGGCCAGCGCCAGCGCCTGCTACTGGCCATCGCCCTGGTCAATGATCCCGAGATCCTGTTTCTGGACGAACCGACCACCGGCCTGGATCCCCAGGCCCGGCGCCGGTTCTGGGAATTGGTGGAGTCGATCAAGGCGGATGGCAAGACCATCGTGCTGACCACGCATTACATGGATGAGGCCTATGTGCTCAGCGATGAGATAGCGATCATGGACCATGGCCGAATCATTGTCCGGGGGACGCCACGGGCCTTGTTGGCGGAACATTTCGACGAGGTGATTCTGCAACTGCCGCGCAGCGATTTCGCCCACGCGGATCTGAGTCTGCCGGTATTGCGTCTGACCGAGACCGTGGAAATCGTAACCCGTGATGTCAACGCGGCCCTGACCGAGCTACTGGCCGCGGGGGTGTCGTTGGCCCGCTTGCGGATTCGCGCCCCGACCCTGGAGGATCTGTTCCTGGAACTGACCGGTCGGGAGTTGCGGGCATGAGCGAGCGGCTCGGCCGGCCACCCGCTGTGCAGCGCATCGCCGCCGTGCTGGCGGCCCGCAATCGCGAGTTTCTGCGCGACCGCTCCTCGCTGACCTGGAATCTGCTGTTTCCGGTTCTGCTGGTCATGGGCTTGGCCATCGTGTTTTCCGGTGATCCACCCGCCCGCTACCAGGTCGGCGTGTATGGCGAGGGCAGTGCCGCCGCCGACTTTCTGGACACCGAGCACATCCGTTTCGTGAGGGTGGATGAACTCCCGTCGGCGATCGACAAAGTGACCCGACATCAGCTCGATCTGCTGCTGGATCGGGATCAGGGTCGGTACTGGATCAATGACCGCTCGCCCAATGGCTATCTGCTGGAGCGGGTCTTGCGCGGCAGCGGGGACGCGCATCTGCGGCGCCAGGCCGTGAGCGGCGCGGAGGTGCGCTATGTCGATTGGGTGCTGCCCGGGGTGCTGGGCATGAACGTCATGTTCAGTTCACTGTTCGGGGTTGGCTATGTGGTTGTCCGTTATCGCAAGAACGGCATGCTCAGACGACTCAAGGCGACGCCCTTGCGCCCGATCGAGTTTCTCATGGCCCAGGTACTGTCGCGCTTGTGGTTGAATCTGGGCTCGGTGCTGCTGGTGCTGCTGGCGCTGCAACAGCTGATCGATTTCCGCATGCTGGGCGGTTATCCGGCCCTGCTGCTGGTATTCGCCCTGGGCGCCTTGAGCCTGATCAGCCTGAGCATGGTGGTGGCGGCACGGACGGCCAGCGAAGAACTGGCCGGAGGACTGACCAATCTGCTGAGCTGGCCCATGGTGCTGCTGTCCGGGGTCTGGTTCTCACTGGAAGGCGCGCCCCAGTGGTTGCAGCAGCTGGCGCAGCTGCTGCCGCTGACGCATATGGTCGGCGCGGCTCGGTCCGTCATGGTGGATGGTGCCGAACTGATCGACATCGCCGGTTCCTTGACCATACTGACCGGCATGACGGTGCTGTTTCTGGGACTGAGCGCGGCACTGTTTCGTTGGGAATAGGAGAGTTTCGATGCAAGTCCTGATTATCGGCGGCGGCGGCCGTGAGCATGCCCTGGCCTGGAAGGTGGCCCAATCGGCGCGGGTCGAGCGGGTCTATGTGGCCCCCGGTAACGCCGGTACCGCCGGGGAACCCAAGACCGAGAACCTCGCCATTGCCGCCGAGGACATCGATGCCCTGGCGGCTTTCGCCTCGCAGCAGGCCATAGCACTGACTATCGTCGGTCCGGAGGCGCCGCTGGTGGCGGGTGTCGTCGATGCCTTCGAGGCACTGGGGCTGCGCTGTTTCGGACCGGTCAAGGCGGCCGCCCGGCTGGAAGGCTCCAAGGCGTTCTGCAAGGATTTCATGCGGCGGCACGGGATTCCCACGGCGGCCTATCGGGTGTTTACCGAACTGGCGCCGGCCTTGGACCATGTGGCCGCGCAGAGTATGCCGCTGGTGATCAAGGCCGATGGCCTGGCGGCGGGCAAGGGGGTGGTGATCGCCCATGATCGGTCCGAGGCCGAGACCGCCTTGCGCGACATGCTCAGTGGCGCGGGGTTCGGCGATGCCGGTCGGCGGGTAGTGATCGAGGAGTTTCTGCGGGGCGAGGAAGCCAGCTTCATCGTGCTGGTCGATGGCGAACACATCCTGCCGCTGGCCTCCAGCCAGGATCACAAAGCCCGCGACGAGGGCGATCGGGGTCCCAATACCGGTGGCATGGGTGCCTACTCTCCGGCGCCCGTGGTTACTCCGGAGGTACACGCCCGGATTCTGGCCGAGGTGATCGAACCCGTGGTGCGCGGCATGGCGGCGGCCGGCAGCCCGTATCGCGGCTTTCTCTATGCGGGGGTGATGATCGCCCCGGACGGCAGTCCCAAAGTGCTGGAATTCAACTGCCGCTGTGGCGATCCGGAAACCCAGCCCATTCTGCTACGGTTGCGCTCGGACCTGGTGGGCCTGATCGAGGCGGCCCTGGAGGGGCGGCTGGATCAGGTACGGGCGGACTGGGATCCGCGCGCCGCGCTGGGGGTGGTATTGGTGGCTGAAGGATACCCTGGGGCGTATCGCAGGGGCGATCCCATCCACGGTCTGCCCGCGGGCGAATTGCCGGCCGGCAAGGTCTTCCATGCCGGCACGGTGCTACGGGGCGAACAGGTGGTGACCAGCGGCGGCCGGGTGCTATGCGCGACGGCCCTGGGCGCCAGCGTGATGGAAGCGCAGCAACGGGCGTATGAACTGGCTGGCCGGATCGACTGGGATGGGGTCGCTTACCGGCGCGATATCGGCTATCGGGCCATCGGGCGCTAGCGCTTCATCGAGTCGAAGAACTCGGCATTGGTCTTGGTATGCTTGAGCCTATCGAGCAGAAACTCCATGGCCTGGAGTTCGTCCATGGGGTGGAGTAGCTTGCGCAGGATCCAGACCCGTTGCAGATCGTCCGCCTGGATGAGCAGTTCCTCGCGGCGGGTACCGGAGCGGTTGATGTTGATCGCCGGGTAGACGCGTTTTTCGGCGATGTCGCGCACCAGATGGACTTCCATATTGCCGGTGCCCTTGAATTCCTCGTAGATCACGTCGTCCATGCGCGAACCGGTCTCGA
>CAYMHN010000118.1:0-8532 GCA_964390235.1 uncultured Candidatus Competibacteraceae bacterium | reverse complement strand
GCGCCGCGACCGACCCGGCCGCGCAGCTGGTGCAGCTGGGCCAGGCCCAGGCGTTCGGCATTCTCGATGATCATCAGCGAGGCATTGGGCACGTCGACCCCGACCTCGATCACCGTGGTGGCCACCAACAGATCCAACTCACCCGCCTTGAAGGCGCTCATCACCGCTTCCTTGGCGCTGGATTTGAGGCGGCCATGGATCAGCCCGATGCGCAGCTCGGGCAGGGTTTCGGTCAGGGTGATGGCGGTGGTCTCGGCGGCTTCGGCCTGGAGCAGCTCGGACTCCTCGATCAGTGGACAGACCCAGTAGGCCTGGCGGCCGGAGCGGCAGGCGCCGCGAATCCGTTCGATGACCTCGATCCGGCGGTTGGCGCCGACCACTACCGTGATGACCGGGGTTCGGCCGGGCGGCAGTTCGTCGATCACCGAGGTGTCGAGGTCGGCGTAGGCGCTCATCGCCAGGGTGCGCGGAATCGGGGTGGCGGTCATGATCAGCTGGTGCGGCCGGCGCTCGCCCTGACGACCCTTCTCGCGCAGCGCCAGCCGCTGATGAACGCCGAAACGGTGTTGTTCGTCGACGATGACCAGGGCCAGATTTTGAAACTCGACCCCGGCCTGAAACAGGGCATGGGTGCCGACCGCCAACTGGGCTTCGCCGCTGGCCAGCGCCGCCAGCACCGCGGTGCGCGCCTTGCCCTTGATCTGACTGCCGAGCCAGACCGGTGTTATGCCCAACGGTCCCAGCCAGTCGCTCAGGGTGCGGTGGTGCTGCTCGGCCAGCAGTTCGGTGGGTACCATCAGGGCCGCCTGGCAACCGGATTCCAGGGCCCGCAGGGCGGCCATTGCCGCCACCACGGTCTTGCCCGAGCCGACATCGCCTTGCACCAGACGCAGCATGGGCCGAGGCTGGGTCAGGTCGGCGTCGATCTCGGCGATCACCCGTTGTTGGGCAGCAGTCAGGGTAAACGGCAGATTGGCCAGAAACCGCTGGCCCAGAGCGCCACCGGTCAATATCGTTGCCGGTTGCCGGCGTACCTGATGGCGCAATTCGCGCAAGCTGAGCTGATGGGCCAGCAGTTCCTCGAACACCAGCCGGCGCTGCGCCGGGTGTTGGCCACTGGCGAGTTCCGCAGCCAGTTCCGGTGGTGCCTGGTGCAGCAGCCGCAAGGCCTGGTTGAATTCCGGCAGTCCCAGCCGCTGCCGCAACGCGGCCGGCAGCGGCTCGGGCAGCGGGGTTTCGGTCAGTCGCTCCAGCGCGGCGCCGATCAAGCGTTGCAAACTGCCTTGGCGCAGACCTTCGGTGGCCGGGTAGATCGGTGTGAGATACTCGTCCACCGGCGGCGGTTCATCGGTGCCCAGCAAGCGATAGCGGGGATGGATCAGTTCCAGCGTGGTCGGGCCGCCGCGGACCTCGCCGAAGCAGCGGATCCGGGTGCCAGGTGCCAGCTGGTCGCGCTGGGCGGCGCTGAAATGGAAGAACCGCAGGGTCAGCGAACCGCTGGCGTCGCCGACCCGGCATACCAGCATGGTACGCCGCCGCCGCACCACATCGGTCAACAACACCTCGCCCTCGATCACTGCATCCTGGCCGGCGTGCAAGGCACCGATCGGGGTGATCCGGGTGCGATCCTGATAGCGCAGCGGCAGGTGCAGCAGCAGGTCGCTCAGGGTGACGATGCCGAGGCGCGCCAGTCGCTCGGCCAGGCGCGGGCCGACACCCGGTAAGGCGCTTACCGATGGGTTTGCGGAACAGTCTGCGGCCAAGGTTTGGACAAGCGGCTCGATCGGCGGTATGTTTGCAGGCGTTTTACCCGATTGCCCGCCACAACGCAAAATCCCGACGAATGGCAGCGTCCGAATCGACCCGGATTCCGGTGCTGGGTGTGGTCGCACCCAGCGGTACCGGCAAGACCACCCTGCTCACCGCGCTATTGCCCCGGCTGACGGCCGCCGGCCTGCGCGTGGGGGTGATCAAGCAGGCTCGGGACGATTTCGACCTGGACCAGCCGGGCAAGGATAGCTTCCGCTTGCGCCGAGCCGGGGTGGAACGGCTGCTGATCGCCGCCGAGCGCCAGTCGGCGCTGATCATCGAGTTGCCCGAGCCGCGGGAACCGACGCTGGACGAACTGCTGGCGCTGTTCGACCCGAGTGAAATCGATCTGGTGTTGGTGGAAGGCTTGCGCGATGCTGAGTGCCCGAAGCTGATTCTGCACCGGGCCGGCCGGCCGGCGCCGATGCTGAACGATCACCGGATCGTCGCTGTGGTCAGCGACACCCGGCTGGATACGGCCGTGCCGCTACTCGATCTCGATCGGCCGGAAACCGTCGCCGACCTTGTTCGCGTCTGGTTGCAGCGGCAGACCGTATAATAGCGCCAGCTCTCTTGCCAATCTTTCAGATCATGACTCCCGTGAATCCCTTGAGTGTATTGCAAACCCTGCCCAGCTGCGCCGACGACTACGATCCCGACTCGCTGCCGGTGCCAGAGGCCTTGGCTCGCATCGATCGCATCGTCCAGCCGGTCGCCGGCATCGAGCGGGTCGCGGTGCGCACGGCGCTGGACCGGGTGCTGGCCGAGCCGGTGATGTCCACCATCCGGGTGCCGGCGCATACCAATTCGGCCATGGACGGATACGCGGTGCGCTTCGCCGATCTGCCCGAGCAGGGGTTGGCCGAACTGCGGGTGATCGGTACCGCCATGGCCGGTGCGCCGTTCGCCGGCACCGTGGGACCGGGCGAGGCGGTACGCATCATGACTGGCGGGGTGGTGCCGGAAGGGGCCGATACCGTGCTGATGCAGGAGCGAGTCGAGCGTCACGGCGACCGGATCCGGGTGGACAACGACGCCAAGCCGGGCCAGAACGTGCGCCAGGCCGGCGAGGACTTGCAACCGGGCGATGTGGTGCTGCCCGTGGGACGACGCTTGACGCCGGCCGATCTGGGTATGATCGCGTCGCTGGGCAGCGCCGAGGTCGGCGTGCGCCGGCGGCTGCGGGTGGCGTTCTTCTCCACCGGTGACGAATTGCGCTCGATCGGCGAGCCGCTGGAACCCGGCCAGATCTACGACAGCAACCGTTACACCCTGCACGGCATGCTGACCCGGCTGGGCGTGGACCTGATCGACATGGGGGTGGTGCGGGACGACCGGGAAGCTTTGCACGCGACCTTGAGCGAGGCCTCGGCCTGCGCCGATGCGGTGATCACCTCGGGCGGGGTGTCGGTGGGCGAGGCCGATTTCGTCAAGGACATCCTGGACCGCCTGGGCGAGGTCGATTTCTGGAAGATCGCCATGAAACCGGGCCGGCCGCTGGCCTTCGGCACCATCGGCAAGGCGCTGTTCTTCGGCCTGCCGGGCAACCCGGTGTCGGTGATGGTGACCTTCTACCAGTTCGTGCAGCCGGCGCTGCGCCGCATGATGGGCCAGACCGAGCCGACCCTGCCCTTGTTCCGAGTACCGGTCACCAGCCGGCTCAAGAAGCGCCCGGGCCGGATGGAATTCCAGCGCGGCATACTGGAACGCCAGCCCGATGGCCAGCTGGTGGTGCATGGCACCGGTGACCAGGGTTCCGGCATTCTCAGGACCATGAGCCGAGCCAATTGCTTCATCATCCTGCCCGACGAGTGCGACAATGTGGAAGCCGGCGAACTGGTCCGGGTGCAGCCCTTCGAGGGGCTGATCTAGCCACGGGGTCGTGAGCGGATCGTCTCGCCGGTGTAGAGCGCCAGCGCCAGCCAGATCAGCCCGAAGCTGATCGCGTGATCGGCGGTGAAGGCTTCGCCGAACCACAGCCCCAGCAGCAGGTGGCCAGTCGGGGCCAGGTACTGGATGAAGCCCAGGGTGGTGTAGCGTAGCCGCCGCGCGCCGTTGGCGAACCACAGCAGCGGTAGCGCGGTGATCAGCCCGGCCTGGGTGATCAGCAGCGCGCCGGCCGGACCCTGGCTGAGGAACATCGCGCCGTGGCTGTCCACCCATAGCAGATACAGCAGCGCTGGCGGCACCAGCAGCAGGGTCTCGGCGGCCAGTCCGAGCAGGCCATCGACCGGGGCCATCTTGCGCACCAGGCCATAGAAACCGAAGGAGCCGGCCAAGGCCAGCGAGACCCATGGCACCACGCCAACGGCTAGCGTTTGCCATAGCACGCCCAGGGTGGCCAGCGCCACCGCCAGGCCCTGCCAGCGGTTCAGCCGCTCCTGCAAGAACACGAAGCCCAGCAGGATATTGAGCAGTGGATTGATGAAATAGCCCAGACTGGCCTGTAGCAGGCGTTCATGGGCCACCGCCCAGACGAACACCAGCCAGTTGATGCTGATCAGTACCGCCGATACCAGCAGCCAGCGCAGCAGCCGGAAATCGACGAATACCCGGCGCAGGGCCTCGAAGCGCCCGAACCAGGCCAGCAGCACCGCCAGCACCAGCAGCGACCAGATCACCCGATGGGCCACGATCTGTTCGGCCGGCATCCAGGCGATCGACTTCCAGTACAGCGGCATCAGCCCCCAGGCGCAATAGGCGAGCAGGGCGTAAATCACGCCGAGCACCGGTTCCGGAGTCGGTGGCCGCGGGGCGGGTACGGTCATGGACGATTTGACAGGTCTTGGCGAAAAACGCCTAATCATACCGGTTCCAACGCAGCGATGGATAAAATGGCCGCCACGACCGACAGCCACACGCGCCAACTGCTCGGTGTCCTGACTCCGGACAGCGTCGGGCCGTTGGCGCTGAGCTGTCTGCTGGCCGCGCGCGGACCCACGCCGGTAGTGCGCAAGCAGGGAGCGCATGCAGTCAATCAGTTCCAGCGTCTGGTGTCCAGCTATCCGCCGAATACCCCGGAAGGCCTGTTTCTGGGCCGCCTGGAACGGGTGTCCTATGCCGCCGCCGCGACCATGATCGAAGCCGATCGCGAGGCTGAATCCGGCATCACCCGCGCCCAGCAGGACTACGAGAACGCCTTGCTAGGGGTTTCGATCAAGAGCCAGGTCTATCTGGGTATCGTCAAGTGGCTGGTGCGGGTGTTGCTGTTCATGGGGGTCGGGTTTTTTCTGACCCGGTTCGGGCTGGATCTGGCCGCCAGCGAACTGAGCGATGCCGAACGGGTGCGCGCGCAATGGCTGCCTTATGTGGCCGCCTTCGCCGTGCCGGTGTTCATCGGCGTCGGCCAGTCCTTGTGGCGGGTTTACACGGCCGTCAATCTGGTTTACCAGCGCGATCTGCGCATCGCCGGCGCGCGCCGGGGTCGCCGCGCCAAGCAGAAGGCGGCGATCCAGTATGCCAAGGAGCAAGCCCGGCTGGCCTGGCGGGACTTCGTCGGTGATGGGCAAGATGCGCCGCACGAGCGACCGACCATGGACCTGCTGCACGCCTTGTACCTGGAAGAACTCCGGATCCAGGTCGCGCCGCCGCTCAATATCATCCTGCTGAAAGCCGTGCAGCGGCAGTGGAAACGGTTGCGCTTGTGGCTGCGCCGTAAATCCTAAATCTGGCGACCGCCCAGCGAGGCGCGCAGCTGCCGGTAGCTGTCCAGTCGCCGAGGGCTGATGATGCCGGCGGCGGCAGCAGCGAGCAAGGCGCAATCCGGTTCCACACTGTGGCTACAGTTGCTGAAGCGGCAGCGGCCCAGGTAGGGTCGGAACTCCATGAAACCCTGTTCCAGTTCGTCCAGACCGACTTCGCCCAGATCGAAACTGCGTACCCCGGGCGAGTCGATCAGGTCACCACCGTCCGGCAGATGGTACAGCATGCTGGTGGTGGTGGTATGGGTACCCAAGCCGGTGGTGGCCGACAGGGCCTGCACCCGGATCTCGCGGTCCGGCAGCAGCGCCTGGATCAGCGAGGATTTGCCGACCCCGGACTGGCCGACCAGAATCGCGGTATGCTCGCTGAGTCGCGCGCGCAGTTCATCCAAGCCGTGCACGGTCCGGGAGCTTGCCGACAGCAGCGGATAGCCGATGCACGGGTAGTCGGCCAGTTCCTCCAGCAAGGCCGCGCGGGCCGGTGGGTCGAGCAGATCGGTCTTGTTGAGCACGATCAGCGCTTCGACCCCGATAGCATGGATGGCTACCAGATAGCGGTCGATCAGATAGGGATTGGGTTCCGGCCGCGGCGCGATCACCACGGCAACCTGGTCGAGATTGGCCGCCACCGGCTTGAGCCGGCCGCTGTAATCGGGGCGCATCAGTACCGAGCGGCGCGGCTGCAGGGCGCTGATCACGCCTTCGTTGGGTCCGGCCGGCTGCCAGACTACCCGGTCACCGCAAGCCAGCGGCTCCAGATTCTGGCGTAGCACGCAACGGTACAGTTCCCCGGTGGTATTCTCGACGACCGCCGTGGCGCCGTAGTGGGTGATCACCAGGCCGGGCTGCTCCGAGCCCAGGCCCTGATCGGTCATGGCCTGGACGCGCTCGCCGGCACGCTGGCGCCGCCGATCCTGGTTCTGGCGGATGCGTTTCAGTTGCTGTTCGCTGAGCCGGCGTTTGGCCATCAGCCGAATTGCTGCCGACCAGGGAGTCTTGCAAGCGGTTTCATGGTCTGCATAAGCGAGCGTGGACCTTGCCATCGCGGTGAACGAGTGTTCTGGAGCATAGTACCCGAGCGAAGCCGGGGCAAGTCATGAACGAGAGGATGTACGAACGGTGTCAGCCGATAATCTGATCTGGATCGACCTGGAAATGACCGGGCTCGATACCCAGAACGACCATATCATCGAAATCGCCACCCTGATCACGGACAATGAACTCAACCCGATCGCCGAGGGGCCGGCGCTGGCCATACACCAGAGCGATGAACTGTTGGCCGGGATGGATGAGTGGAATACCCGCCAGCATACCCGCTCGGGATTGCTTGAACGGGTCCGCCACAGCCGCATCGGCGAGCGCGATGCCGAGCAGCGCACCTTGGCTTTTCTGGCCCAGCATGTGCCGGCCGGGGCATCGCCGATGTGCGGCAACAGCATTTGCCAGGACCGGCGCTTTCTGGCCCGTTGCATGCCTGAACTGGAAGCGTATTTTCACTACCGCAACCTGGATGTCAGCACCCTCAAGGTGCTGGCCCAGCGCTGGTACCCCAAGCTGCCCGAGTTCAAGAAATCCGGCGCCCACCTGGCCCTGGAGGACATCCGCGCCTCGATCGACGAACTGCGCTACTACCGTGCCCGGCTGATGGTCGATCAGGCCTTGCCGAGTGTCTAGCGCCAGCTCAGGTCTCGACCGGTGTATCCGGGTCGTTGCCCCAGTCCGACCAGGCGCCCGGATAACCGCGCGCCCGCGCATAACCCAGATGCTTGAGCACCATATAAGTGTGCGAGGAGCGATGATGGGTCTGGCAGTAGGCGACGATTTCCTTGTCCGGGGTGACGCCCAGCGGTTCCAGCAGGGCGCGCAGTTCCCCGTCCGGCTTGAAGCGCAAGGCCCGCTCGTAGTCCATGGTGTCCAGCCAGTTGAGGTTGACCGCTCCCGGGATATGGCCACCGCGCGCCGCGCGCTGGTCCCGGCCGCTGTACTCGCCCGGTGAGCGGGTATCCAGAGCCACGAAGTCGGCCGCGCCCAGTCGGCTCCGGATATGGCTTTTGTCGGCGATCACCTCGGGATGACTGAACACGGCCCGGTAGTCGCTCGGTGCCGGCTGAACCGGCTGACTGTCCAGCGGTCGCTGCTCCTCGGCCCAGGCGTGGATACCACCGTTCAGCAGGGAGCCCCGTTCATGGCCCAGCGCATCCAGCGTCCACAATAGCCGTCCGGCGCGCCCGCCGCCTTCGTCATCATAGGCCACGACCCATCGATCCGGGGTGAGACCGATGGCGGATAGCGCCGCGCTCAGCTGTTCGGCGGTCGGCAGCAGGCCGCCGACCGGGGGTGTGGCGCGGATCAGCGCGCTATAGGGCAGGTGCATCGCCCCCGGGATATGACCCTGGAGATAGGCGTCCGGATTGCGCAGGTCGACGATCAGCAATTCCGAGTCGTCGAGCCGGTCTTGCAGCTGGGCGGGCTCCAGCAGGACAGGCAGTTCGGCCATGGGGATTACCTCTTGTTGGAAGGCTTCGGATGTGACAAGTCACGGCAGTCTGGTTATGCTGCCGAGCCTTTGCCTGGTGAGCATAGCATGGTCGAATCCGAGTTCTCCCTGATCGAGCGGTTCTTCGGCGCGGCGGGTCCGGTACGCGCCGATGTGGTGCTGGGGATCGGCGACGATTGCGCGCTGCTTACCGTACCGACCGACCGACAGTTGGCGGTGAGTCTGGACGTGCTGGTGGCCGGCCGACACTTCTTCGCCGACGCCGATCTGGTCGGAGTCGGGCACAAGGCCCTGGCGGTCAATCTGAGCGACCTGGCCGCGATGGGGGCCGAACCGGCCTGGATCACCCTGGGCCTGACCCTGCCCGAGGCCGACCCGGACTGGCTGGCCGGGTTCTGCCGGGGATTTTTCGCCCTGGCCCGGCGCCATGGCGTGCAACTGGTCGGCGGCGACACCACCCGCGGGCCCTTGACCATCGCGGTACAGGTGCATGGTTTCGTCGAACCGGGCCGCGCGCTGCGTCGC
>CAYMHN010000117.1:0-8549 GCA_964390235.1 uncultured Candidatus Competibacteraceae bacterium | reverse complement strand
GTACAGAGGCGCTGGCGCTGGCCGCCGGAGAACTGGTGCGGAAAGCGGTCCAGGGCCTTGGGATCGAGGCCGACGATCTCCATCAGGCGCTGGCCACGCTGTCGGGCCTCCTCGATAGGGGTGCCGAAGTTGACCGGCCCTTCGATGATCGAATCACCCACGGTCATGCGCGGATTCAGCGAGCGGTACGGGTCCTGGAACACGATCTGGATGCGGCGCCGGTAGCGGCGCAGCTCGGTCTGCGAGAGGGTGGCGATGTCGTCATTGTCGAGCAGGATCTCGCCCCCGCTGGGATCGATCAGACGCATGATGCAACGGGCGACGGTGGATTTGCCGGAACCCGACTCGCCGACGATCCCCAAGGTCTGGCCGCGTTGCACTTGAATATCGACCTGCTTGGCCGCGTGCACCACCCGACCCCGCCCCAGCCAGCCGGCGCGGCCGTAGGTCTTGTCCAGCTTGCGGGTGGCCAGTATCACCGGGGCGGTGGTATCGCGCGCGCGTTCAGGCGGTAGCAGGCTGGGTACGGCCGCAACCAGCATCCGGGTGTACTCGTGCCGCGGATTGCGGAGAATGTCCGTGGCGTCGCCGGTTTCGACGATCTTGCCCCATTGCATCACCGCCACCCGGTCGGCGATCTCGGCGACCACCCCGAAGTCGTGGGTGATGAACAGCACGCCGGTGCCGTGCTCGTGCTGCAAGTCGCGGATCAGGTGCAGGATCTGGGCCTGGGTGGTGACATCCAGGGCCGTGGTCGGCTCGTCGGCGATCAGCAGGGGCGGGTCCAGGGCCAGGGCCATGGCGATCATTACCCGCTGGCGCTGGCCGCCGGACAGCTGATGCGGGTAACTGAGCCGCATCTTGTGCGGGTCGGGCAGTTGCACCGACTCCATCAGTTCGATCACCTTGCGGGTGCGCTGGTGTACCGACAGGTCGGTGTGCGTGAGCAGCATCTCGTCGATCTGCCGGCCGACCGGCAGCACCGGGTTGAGCGCGGTCATCGGTTCCTGGAAGATCATCGCCATGCGCGAGCCGCGTAGTTGACGCAGCCGGTTCGCACTGGCCTGGAGCACATCCTCGCCCTGCAGCAGCACTTGTCCCGCCACCGGGGTGAGCTGGGTGCGTGGCAGCAGCCCCATCACGGTATGAGCGGTAACGGATTTACCGGAACCGGATTCACCGACCACGCAGAGGATTTCACCTGCCTTGACCTCGAGGTCGATATCCTGGACCGCGAATTCCCGGTCGCCGTCGACCGGCAGCTTGACCTTGAGTCCGTTGATTTGTAGAACCGGGACGGTCCGCCGTGCGGTGGCGCTCATATCAGGTCCTCAGGCGTTTTGCGATGCGCGGGTCCAGGGTGTCGCGCAGACCGTCGCCCATGACATTGACGGCCAGCACCGTGAGTGCCAGGAAAATCCCCGGAAACAGGATGATCCAGGGCGCCAGCTGAAAATAGGTGCGGCCTTCGGCCATCATATTGCCCCAGCTGGGAATCTCGGGTGGGGTTCCGGCACCGAGAAAGCTGAGGATGGCTTCGGTGATCATGGCCGAGGCGCAGACATAAGTCGCCTGCACGATCAGCGGTGGAATGGTGTTGGGCAGAATATGCCGCACCAGGATCCGGGGGATGCGGGTTCCGGCCGCGATGGCGGCTTCGACATAGGGTTCCTCGCGCACGCTGAGCACAATACTGCGCACCAGCCGCCCCACCCTGGGAATCTCGGGGATGGTGATGGCGATGATCACGGTGGTCAGGCTGGCCCCGGCCAGCGACACCAGCGCGATCGCTATCAGAATCCCGGGAATCGCCATCAGCCCGTCCATGATCCGCATCAGAATGGCGTCGGCCAGTCGGAAGTAGCCCGAGATCAGTCCGATCACCAGCCCCAGCATGATGCTCAGTAGTGCCGCGCTGATGCCGACCGCCAGTGACACGCGCGCGCCGTGGATGACGCGGCTGAAGATGTCGCGGCCGTACATATCGGTACCGAGCAGGAAATCGTCGGTCAGCGGTGAGCGCAGCCGAAAGATCGGATTCATGTTGATCGGATCGTAGCTGGCGATCCACGGCGCGAATACCGCCAGGAACAGCATCATCAGCAGCAGAAAGACGCCGATCAGCATGGTGGGTTGACGCCGCAGCAGTCGGCCGAAACCGGAGCCGCGACGGCCGACTGCCGTGGCCGGTCGGGCGGTGGCGCTCAATAGCGAATCCTCGGGTCGAGCAGGGTGTAGCTGAGGTCGATGAGCAGATTGATCAGGATGTACACCCCGGAAAATACCAGAATCAACCCCTGGATGATCGGATAGTCGCGCTTGAGGATGGCATCCACCACCAATCGGCCGACCCCGGGAATATTGAACACGCTTTCGGTGACCACCACCCCGCCGAGCAGAAAGGTGATGCCGATGCCGATGATGGTGATGATCGGTATGGCGGCATTCTTGAGCGCATGCAGCATCAGTACCTTGCGCTCCACCAGGCCCTTGGCGCGGGCGGTGCGGATGTAATCCTCGTCGAGGATCTCGAGCACGCTGGCGCGGGTGATCCGGGTCACCAGGGCGATCAGGAAGGCGCTCAGCGCGATCGTCGGCAGCATCAGGCTGCGCAGACTGGGCCACAGCCCCTGAGTGAAGCTGACATAGCCCTGGACCGGCAGCCAGCGCAGTTCGATGGCGAACACATAAACCAGAATATAGGCCAGCACGAACACCGGGATGGAGAACCCCAGCACCGCGAAGATCATGATCGAGCGATCGGTCCAGGTGCCGGCCTTCCAGGCCGCGATCACGCCCAGCGGCACCGCCACCACGATGGTCAGCAACAGCGTGGTGGAGGCCAGCATCAAGGTGGGTTCGATACGCTGTCTGATCAGATAGGCCACCGGCAGATCGGAGAAGATCGAGGTGCCGAGATCCCCTTGCAGAATCCTCCAGATCCAGCTGAAGAACTGGATGTACAGCGGTTGATCCAGGCCGAGTTGGGTACGGATCCGGGCGATGTCCTCGGGCGAGGCATAATCGCCGGCGATAATGGTGGCCGGATCGCCCGGACTCAGATGCAGCAGCAGGAACACGAACAGGGCGACCACCAGCATGACCGGTATGGTCGCCAGGATCCGCTTGACGATGTAGATCAGCATGAGGGATGTCCATCCGCGCCCGCCGGAGCGGACGCGGGCTGGAAATGAGCGCTCACTGTTTCTCGACGTTCCAGAAGAACTGGACCGGCGAGGGGATCAAGCCGCTGATGTTGTTGCGATACGCCACCGGGTTGAACCAGGTACCGAAATTGCCGTGGGTCACGGTGTCGAAGGCGCGCAGCTGGATGTCCTCGGCCAGTTGCTTCTGCCGCTCCGGATCCGACTCGCGGGCGAAGGCGGCGCGCATGGCTTCCAGCTCGGGGTCGTTCGGCCAGCCGAACCAGGCCCGCTCCACGCCGCCGCCGGACAGACCGGTGGCGATCACCGGATTGAAGATGTCACCGCCGATCCACCAGGTGTGGAAGATGTTCCAGCCGCCCTCGGTGGGCGCATCGCGGATCGCGCGCCGCGAGGTCACGGTGCTCCAGTCCATGGCTTGCAGCTGCACGTTCATGCCGATGTCGCGCAACAGCTGGGCGGTGACCAAGGACGCGGCATTGGTGACCGGGATATCGGTCGGTTGCAGGATCACCACCGGCTCGTTGTTGTAACCGGCCGCGGCCAGCAGTTCTCGGGCCTTGTCGGGATTGTATTCGCGCAGCGGCTCGGTGCCGGCGTCGGTGGCGAACACGGTGCCGCAAGGGTAGAAGGAGTAGCACTGGCTATAGAAGTCGGGGTTGCCCACCGCCGCCTGCATGTACATCTCCTGATTCATCGCCCATAGCACCGCGTGGCGGATGTCCTTGTTGTCGAACGGCGGCCACAGGTGATTCAGCCGCAACATGCCCTGATTACCCAGCGGGTCCAGAACATCGACCACCAGATCGGGTGACTGCTCGAGGAGCGGCACCAGATCGGGCGGCGCGTTCTCGTAGTAGTCCACTTCGCCGTTGATCAGCGCGTTCATCGCGGTCTGCGGGTCGGGGATGTAGTGCCATTCGACCCGATCGACCTTGGCGATCTTGCCGCCGGACGCCGCCGATACCGGCTCGTCGCGCGGGAGGTAGGCCTCGTTCTTGACGTAGACCACCCGGCTGCCCGGTACCCACTCCTCCTTGACGAACTTGAACGGGCCGGAGCCGATCGATTCGGGGATCTGTTCGAACGGGTCGGTTGCGGCCAGCCATTCGGGCATCATGAACGGCACGTTGGAGCTGATCTTGCCGATCGATTCCAGCACCAGGCCGTAGGGTTCGCTCAGGGTCAGGCGCAGGGTCTGGTCGTCCAGCGCCTCCAGTTCGGCGGTGACGGCCATCAGCTGCTGGCCCATGCCGTCGCGCGCGCCCCAACGGCGCAGCGAGGCCACGCAGTCCGCGGCGGTCACCGGGTTGCCGTCGTGCCACAGCAGGCCGTCGCGCAGGGTGAAGGTCCAGACCAGACCATCATCGCTGACCTCCCAGGTATCGACCATCTGCGGTCGGGGTTGCAGATTCTCGTCCATGGCGAACAGGGTGTCGAAAATCATGTACCCGTGATTGCGGGTAATATAGGCCGTGGTCCAGATCGGATCGATGTTTCTCAGGTCGGCATGCGGGATGACCTTGAGCGTGGTCTGGGCCTGCGCGCCGGCCAGGCCGAGGCTCAGCAGCGCGGCCGCCAGAGCGGTTTGCAGCGGAAAACGCAATGTCATGGATTGATCCTCCTAACAGTTGGTGCGGTTTGTCGGGACCAGTGCCGGTATCGTTGATCATGTGCCACACCGGGGTGCGGCGCTTTTGCTGGTCAACAAAACCATAGCGCAAAATGGGTGCAAATGTAATGCGGAATTCATGACCGTGGTGCATGATTTGAGCCTCATGTAGCCAGTTTTTGATGCCCGGCCAGCAAAGATTACGACTAATTCTTAGATATCATTGATACAATTGTGGTAATTTCACCAATCAATCCGCTAAGGTTTGCCAGCAGTCCAGTATGATCGACATCTTTCTGGGTTTCTCCCGCACCACCCGTCGCCTGTCTCTGCTGGCACTCGATGCTTGTGCGGTATTGATCTCTCTGTGGGCTGCCTTCGCCCTTCGCCTGGGGGAGTGGTGGCCCGAAATGCTGACGTCCGCGCTGGGATTGTTTCCGGTGGCCCTGGTCGTTTCCCTACCCATTTTCTGGAGCATCGGACTGTATCGTTCGGTGCTGCGCTACGCCGGCAGAGAGCTTTTTTACACTCTGCTCAAGGGTATCGGTCTGAGTCTGCTGCTGGTAATGGCCAGCTGGCTGCTGTTGCGTGGTGCGCCGGTACCGCGCTCGGCCTGGCTGATCAACGGCTTGTTGCTGATCGGCCTGATCGGCGGCAGCCGACTGGTACTACGCGATTATCTGCTGCGCCGGTTCGCCTCCCACATGACCAGGAAGCAGGTGATCATCTACGGCGCCGGTGTTGCGGGAGCACAACTGGCCATGGCGCTCAAGCACGATCCGGAACACAGCCCGGTTGCTTTCGTCGACGACAATCCCGAACTGCATAACAGCGTCATCTGCGGTCTGCGGGTGTACAAGCCCGGCCAATTGAGCCGGCTGGTGCAGAGCGAGCGGGTCGATGCCATATTGCTGGCGGTTCCTTCGGCCTCGCGGCGCCAGCGCCAAGCCATTCTGGACCGCTTGACCAATTTGCCGGTGCGGCTGCTGGTCATGCCCAGCCTGACCGAGTTGGCCAGCGGCAGCAAGCGGATCGACGAACTCCGTGAAGTCGATGTCGAGGATATTCTCGGGCGTGATCCGGTCAAGCCCAACCATGCTCTACTGGAGGCCTGTATTCGGGGCAAGGTGGTCATGGTGACCGGCGCGGGCGGTTCGATCGGCGCCGAACTCTGCCGTCAGATCGCCCAGCTGGGTCCGCGCCGGCTGGTCCTGCTGGATCTGTCCGAGTTCGCGCTCTACCAGATCGAACGCGAGTTGCGGGAGCGTGGCGACGAGCGGGTCGAGTTGCTGCCCGTGCTCGGTTCGATCAATGATGTCGAGCGGGTCGATCAGCTGTTGGGTCGGTATGGGGTGCAGACCGTCTACCATGCCGCCGCCTACAAGCATGTGGCGCTGGTCGAGCAGAATCCGGTCGAAGGGGTGCGGAACAACATCTTCGGCACCCATCGACTGGCGCGGGCGGTCGCGATAGCCGGGGTCGAGGTCTTCGTCTTCATCTCCACCGACAAGGCGGTACGGCCCAGCAGTATCATGGGTTCCACCAAGCGGTTTGCCGAACTGGTGCTGCAAGGCTTGGCGCAGACCCATCCCGTAACCCGCTTCTGCATGGTCAGGTTCGGCAATGTGCTGGGTTCTTCGGGATCGGTGGTGCCGTTGTTCCGCGAGCAGATTCGGCGGGGTGGGCCGGTAACCGTGACCCACCCCGAGGTCACCCGCTATTTCATGACCATTCCCGAGGCGGCGCAACTCGTGATCCAGGCAGGTGCCATGGCCGAGGGTGGCGAAGTATTCCTGCTCGACATGGGTGAACCGGTCAGGATTCTGACGCTGGCCCGGCGCATGATCGAACTGTCCGGGTTTCATGTCCGGGACTCATCCAATCCGCATGGCGATATCGAAATCCGCTACACCGGCTTGCGTGATGGCGAGAAACTCCACGAGGAACTGCTGATCGGCGACGACAACTCGCCGACCAAGCATCCGATGATCAAGCGGGCCCGCGAGGAGTCGCTGCCCTGGCCGGCGGTGGAGCGCTATTTGCGCCGCCTGGAGCAGGCGGTCGAGGTGGCGGATGCGCAGGCCCTGCGAGCCGTCCTGGAGCAGGCCATCCATGCGCCGCAGAGGGTGGAGGAGGTTTCCACCCCGTCCGTGGCCGTCGTCAGGCGGGCATTGACCGGTTGAGTTCGGCTGCAAGGCGAGTGACCGAGCGCGGCGTTCGGATTACAGGATTGGCGCCAGCAGCCGGGAGGCGCGGCAGGCCATTCTGAAGTACAAGGGCTGATCGCGGTAGTCGGCCAGCGTGGAACGGCGGCTGTGGCTGAAGTCGGTGCTCAGCATCCCGGCGACCTGGTGGGCGAATTCGCGGTCCGCCACCACGATACTGATCTCGAAATTGATTCGGAACGAACGATTGTCGCAGTTGGCGGTACCTATGATCGCCAGATCGTCGTCCACCAGCATCACTTTCTGATGCAGAAAGCCGCGCTGATAGCGGTACAACTTGATACCCAGCGGGTCGGTTTCCTCCAGATAGCTGTAGCCGGCCAACCAGACCAGTTTGTGATCAGGTCTGGCCGGGAGCAGGATCCGCACATCGACGCCACGCAGCGCCGCCAGCTGCAGGGCGGCCACCACCTGATCGTCGGGCACGAAGTAGGGACTGACGATCCATAGCCGCTGCCGGGCCTGATTGATGGCTTGTACGAACAGCAGGCTACAGGTTTCCAGATCGTCGGCGGGTCCAGTCGGCACCACCAGCACCCGGCGATCGGCGGTGACGGCTGGTCGCGGCACCCAGTCCAGATCCGGCAGGCGGCCGGTAGCCCACTGCCAGTCCTCGACGAACGCGACCTGGCAGGCCAGCACGGCCGGTCCGGTCAGTTCGACATGGGTGTCGCGCCAGGGGCTGAGTCGCGGATGCTGGCCCAGATACTCGACCCCGACATTGTGCCCGCCCACCCAGGCGATGCGCCCATCGACCACCACGATCTTGCGGTGATTGCGAAAGTTCAACCGGAACCGATCGAACAGGGCCGCCGGACGGGCCCGGCGCCGCCCGAAGGCGCTGACCCGTACACCAGCCGAACTCAGCGTGCCGAGGTAGCTGGCGGGAAGGTTCTTGCAACCCACGTCGTCGTATAGCAGATAGACCCTGACACCAGCGCGCGCCTTGTTGATCAGCCGCTGGCTCAAGGCCTGGCCCAGGGCATCGTCGCGAATGATGAAGAACTGGACCAGCAGATAGTGCTCGGCCTGGTCTATTCCACGGAACAGGGCTTCGAAGGTCATTGCACCATCGATCAGCAGGCGGCAGTCGTTATGGGTGGTCAGGGGCAGTCTGGCCAACCGCTCCATGGCTTGCAGATCGCCGTGACCGCGAGGATCGACGAAGGCCCGCATCGGGTGCAAGGTATCGAGCGCATTGACCTTGCGCTGCACATCCAGTCCGTGATCGCGTCGGGCAGCCACATAGTCGCGGAACTTGTGGCTACCGAGGATCAGAAACAGTGGTATGGTCAGATAGGGCAGGAAGACCAGCGACAGCAGCCAGGCTATGGTGCCTTGGGCGGTGCGTCCGTTCATCAGGATATAGAATCCGGCCAGCACCCCGGTTACGTGCAGCGCGGTGATGGCGACAGCCAGGATGTGGTCGGTGAAAAACTGCAGCATGGTTCTCGGCGGGTTCGGGATATCGTTACACTGATTATTGGACCGACAAGTTGGCCAGGAGTGGCGATCGCTGCTAAGCTCAAATCAAGCATGAGAGGGTTG
>CAYMHN010000116.1:0-8565 GCA_964390235.1 uncultured Candidatus Competibacteraceae bacterium | reverse complement strand
GATGGCACCGGCGACCCGGCTCATGGCGGTGATGGCCTCCAGGGCAGCCGGGGTGCGCAGGGTGACTTCCAGCACCGGCAGGCCACCGGCCACCAGGGCTTCGGCCAGCGGCACGGCGGTATCCAGATCGTCGATGACGATCACCGGCAGCACCGGGGCCAGACTCAACACTTCAGCGGGCGTCATACCGTGATCTCCTCGGTGGCAAGGATAGTCGAACCGAAACAGGCTATCGCGCCGTCTTCCGCATGACCGACCGTGGACCGGAAACCGGCGAACAGCTCGCGGCCGTAACCGGCACTGTTGGCGGAAAGATCGAGCAGTTCGGTAGAGCGCTGCCGCCACTCGGCGGTATCGACCAGGGCCTCCAGGGTACCGGCCCGGCAGTCCAGCCGCACGAGGTCGTCATCGCGCAGCTTCGCCAGCGGCCCGCTCTTGGCGCATTCCGGGGTGACATGGATGGCCGCCGGCACCTTGCCCGAGGCGCCGGACATGCGTCCATCGGTGACCAGGGCGACCTTGAAGCCTCGATCCTGCAGAACACCCAGGCTGGGGGTGAGCTTGTGCAATTCCGGCATGCCGTTGGCGGCCGGCCCCTGATAGCGCACCACCACGATCACATCGCGCTCCAGTTCGCCGGCCTTGAAGGCGTCGATCACCGGCTGCTGATCGTCGAAGATCCGTACCGGGGCCTCGATCACATAATGCTCGGCCTTGACCGCCGAGGTCTTGACCACCGCCCGGCCCAGATTGCCCTGTACCAGTTGCAGGCCGCCGCTGGGCGCGAACGGTTCGTCGCGGGTACGAACGATGTCCCGATCCAGGCTCTCGCGAGGCGACTCGCGCCAGATCAGCTTGCCCTCGTTCAGACAGGGCTCGCGGCGGTAATGATCCAGTCCCGGACCCATCACGGTCAGCACCTCGCCGTGCAGCAGGCCGGCGTCCAGCAGTTCGCCGATCACCAGCCCGAGACCGCCGGCGGCATGGAACTGGTTCACATCGGCGCTGCCGTTGGGATAGACCCGGCACAGCAGCGGCACCACGGCGGACAGCTCGGCGAGATCGTCCCAGTTGATCGCGATGCCGGCGGCGCGGGCGATGGCGATCAAGTGCAGGGTATGGTTAGTGGAACCGCCGGTGGCGTGCAAGCCGACGATGGCGTTGACCATGGCGCGCTCGTCGACGATCCGGCCGATCGGCAGGTAGTCGTTCCCCAGCGCGGTGATCGCCGCGGCGCGTTCAGTGGCGGCCTCGGTCAAGGCGTCGCGCAGCGGGGTGTTGGGGTTGATGAAGGCGCTGCCCGGCAGGTGCAGGCCCATGATTTCCATCAGCATCTGGTTGCTGTTGGCGGTGCCGTAGAAGGTGCAGGTGCCGGGGCCATGGTAGGACTGCATCTCGGCGTCCAGCAATTCCTCGCGGCCGATCTTGCCTTCGGCATGGAGCTGGCGGATGCGCGCCTTCTCGCGGTTGGGCAAGCCGCTGGGCATGGGCCCGCCGGGCACGAAGATCACCGGCAGATGACCGAAGCTCAGCGCCCCCATGAGCAGGCCCGGCACGATTTTGTCGCACACCCCCAGGCACAGGGCGGCGTCGAAGGTATTGTGCGACAGTGACACGGCGGTGGCCATGGCGATGGTGTCGCGGCTGAACAGCGACAGTTCCATGCCGACCTGGCCCTGGGTGACCCCGTCGCACATGGCCGGCACACCGCCGGCGAACTGGGCCACGGCGCCGGCCCGCCGGGCGGCGTTCTTGATCAGTTCGGGAAAGCGCTCCAGCGGTTGGTGGGCCGAGAGCATGTCATTGTAAGAGGAGACGATGCCGATATTGGGCCGCTCGAACAGCTTCAGCCAGTCCTTGTCCTGGCCAGGCGAGGCGGCGAAGGCGTGGGCCAGGTTGGTGCAGGACAGTCCCTTGCGGATCGGCCCGTGTTCGCGGGCCAGATCCAGCCGCTGTAGATAGGCTGAGCGTGAGTCGGTGCTGCGCTGGCGGATCCGCTCGGTAACCCGGATCAGTGTTGGATGAAGTTCGGTCATGAATGACAAGCCTCTCTGGATCGGAGTTATGTAATAATACTACAAAAATTTCGATAATCAGGTATTATTATAGCCAAATTTTGTAATTACGCTACATCAAAGGGTCCCAATGAACACGATCTCGACGGCTGAAATAAAACCTTTCGACCTGGTGATCTTCGGCGGCAGCGGCGATCTGGCCATGCGCAAGCTGCTGCCGTCCCTGTATTACCACCACTCCGAGAAGCTGCTGCCCGAAGCCGGCCGCATCATCGGCGTGGCCCGCAGTGACCTGGACCGGGAAGGATTCCTGGCCCTGGTCGAGGAGCAGGCACGCGAGCATATCGCGGCCGAGGCCCTGGAACCGGAAACCTGGCGAAGCTTTGTCGACCGGCTCGATTACCTGACCCTGGATGCCGGCCGGGCCGAAGACTACCGGCTGCTGGTCGACAAGCTGGACGAATACCCGGATCGGGTACGGGTGTTCTATCTGTCCACCGGGCCCCGGCTGTTCGCGCCGATCTGCGAACAGCTCGGCCGCGTAGGGTTGTCCGGGGCGCCGGCCCGGCTGGCGGTGGAAAAACCGCTGGGACACGATCTGGCCTCGGCCCGCGCCATCAACGCCTGCATCGGTGCGGTGTTCGACGAGGATCGCATTTACCGTATCGATCACTACCTGGGCAAGGAGCCGGTCCAGAATCTGCTGGCGCTGCGTTTCGGCAATGCCCTGTTCGAGCCGCTGTGGCGGCGCGGCCATGTGCGTGACGTACAGCTGACCGTGGCCGAGACCCTGGGCGTCGAGGGGCGCGGCGAGTTCTACGACCAGACCGGAGCGCTGCGCGATATGGTGCAGAATCACCTGTTGCAGCTGCTCAGCATCATCGCCATGGAACCGCCGCACCATAATACGGCCGATGCGGTGCGTGACGAGAAGCTCAAGGTGCTGCGGGCCTTGCGGCCGCTGACCGGACCCGCCGCCCTGACCAATAGTGTGCGAGGCCAGTACCGGGCCGGCGCGGTCGATGGCGAACTGGCAACCGGCTATTTTGACGAACCGGGGGTCGAACCCGACAGTCGCACGGAAACCTTCGTGGCCTTGCGCGCCCACATCGACAACTGGCGCTGGGCGGGGGTGCCATTTTACTTGCGTACCGGCAAGCGCTTGCAGGAGCGGGTGACCGAGGTGGTGATCAACTTCGAGCCGCTGCCGCACCAAATCTTTCCGATCAACGCCCGCGCCGGATCGCTGCCCAACCGGCTGGTAATCCGCTTGCAGCCCGAGGAATACATCCGCCTGTCGATCCGTGCCAAGGTGCCGGGCGACGAGATGCTATTGCGCTCGGTGCCGCTCAATCTGGATCTTGCCGAAGCCCACGAGGGGCGCCAGCGCAGCGCCTACGAACGCTTGCTGATCGATCTGCTGCGTGGCAGCCAGACCCTGTTCCTGCGTCACGATGAACTGGAGGCGGCCTGGGAATGGGTAGATCCGATACTCGACGCCTGGGCGCGAGGCGACGACTTGCCGGTCAGCTACAATGCCGGTACCTGGGGGCCGGCGGCGGCCAGCCGGCTGATTTACGAACAGGGCGGTTACTGGCATGAAGAACCGTGAGCTCGGCCTGCTGGACCGGATTCGCGGTCGCATGACCGCGCTGCGCCCCTCCGAGCAGCGCGTGGCGACCGCCGTGCTGGACAATCCGGAACTCGCCATTACCCGTTCGATTTCGGTACTGGCGCGCGAGGCCAGGGTCAGCGAACCAACCGTGATCCGTTTCTGCCGGGCGCTGGATTGCGCCGGGTTCCTGGATTTCAAGCTGGCGCTGGCGCGTGAACTGGGTGGTCGCCTGCACTATGCCAATCAGGCCCTGGGCCAGGCGGATACCGCCACCACGCTGATCGACAAGATCACCGGGGCCGCCATCAGCGGTCTGGATGAACTGCGCCGCCAGCTCGACCCCCGGGTGCTGGAACAAGCCGTGCTGCGCCTGGCCGGTGCCCGGCGGGTCGAGTTCTGTGGTCTGGGCGGCGCGGGCATCGTTGCCGCCGACGCTCAGTTCAAGTTCGCCCGCTTGGGCTTGGCGGCCGTGGCCTATGCGGATGCCTATATCCACAATGTCACGGCCAGTCTGCTGGGGTCGGACGATGTGCTGGTGGCCATTTCCAATTCCGGCCGCAGCCGCGACCTGCTCAAGACAGCCGAACTGGCTGGCCAGTCCGGGGCCACGGTGATTGTGCTCTGTCCCGGGCGCTCGCCGCTGGCCCAACGGGCCGACCTGGTGCTGGCGATCGAGACCGATCCCGACGCTGACGCGTTCACGCCGATCCGTGCCCGGGTCAATCATCTGGTCGTGATCGACACGCTGGCGATCGGCGTGGCCTTGCGCCAGGGGCCGGCGATGCACGAGCGGATGAACCGCGCCAGCGCGGTGCTGTCACAACATTTTGTATCCGCTTCTTATACCTGAGCAGGAGGAACAATCATGCGCACGACGCTCTGGACGCTGGCGGCCGCGGCCTTGCTGGCCTTCGGCCTCAATGCCAAGGCGCACCATGGCTGGGGCAGTTATGATGCCAGCCAGACCGTGATACTTGACGGCGAGGTTGCCGAACTGCAATGGGGGTTTCCGCATGTGCTGCTGTTTCTGATGCACGAGGGCGAACGCTGGGAGATGGTGCTGGCCCCGCCCTCGCGCATGGGCCGCCGCGGCTTGTCGGAGCAGGCGCTGGCCGTGGGTACGCCGGTCAGCCTGGAAGGCTATGTCAGTACCCAGCACGAACATGAGATGCGGGCCGAGCGCATCACCGTCAACGGTGCCACTGTCGAGCTGAGATAAGCGGGTGGAGGCCGTCTGGCTCGGGCTGCTGGGGCAGCTCGAATTCTCCGCCCTGGGGGTGACCGCGCGCCATTCCAGCTGGTTGTATCCCGGCGCCAATCTGCTGCATGTCCTGGCCGTGGCCTTGCTGCTGGGGTCCATCGCCGTGCTGGACTTGCGCCTGTTGGGCGCCGGCACGCGCCTGCCGCTGGATGCGCTGGCCCGCCTGACCCTGCCCGTTGCCATCAGCGGTCTGCTGCTGATCGTCCCCACCGGCCTGGTGCTGCTGGCGGCGGAGGCTCAGGCCATCGGCCAGAATCCGGCTTTTCAGATCAAGCTGTTGCTGATCCTGGTCGCGCTGGTCAATATCGGGCTGTTCCACCGGGCTTATCGCGGTGCCTGGCAGACCGCCGATGGCCGGTTCCGGGCCCGGTTGCACGGGCTGGTGTCGCTGCTCGGCTGGAGCCTGGTATTGCTGGCCGGTCGGCTGATCGCCTATCTGTGATGGTATCACCAGCACGGCGTGATTGAACCATGCCGTATCGTACCGGTCTTTGCTAGCAGTTCAAACTGACGGAAGGGACGAGTGAACGGTCCGACTGATCCCCGAATCACCTTGATCCGACTGGTGCTGTTGTTGGCCGTGGTGGTTTCCTTGCTGAGTGCCTGTTCCCGCGAATCGCCGGCCCAGCCCCAGTCAACCGCCAATCGCACCCCTCCGCATCTGGTCGAGATCGCTCATGTCGAGCACGACACCTTGGGGTCGACCGCGGTATTCAACGGGACGCTGCGGTCCCGCAGCATCGCCCGGATCCACACCCAGGAGCCGGGGCGAATCAGCGACTTGCCGTTCTTTGAAGGCGACCCGGTGGAGCGGGGCGAGCTGCTGGGCACGCTGGACGATGCCTTGCTGCAAGCGCAGCTGCTCAAGGCCCGGGCCCTGACATCCCAGGCCGAACAGAATCGTCGCCGCCTGGAAGATCTGGGCACGCGCGGTCTGATCTCCAACGAGGAGCTGATTCGGGTGCGCACCGAACTGGCCGTGACCCAGGCCGAAGAGGAACTCCTGCTGACCCGGATCGGTTACATGACCCTGCACGCACCGTTCAACGGCATCGTCAGCGAGCGTCTGGTCGAACCCGGCGACGCGGTCTCCGCCAACACCCATGTGCTCACCCTGATCGATCTGGATACGCTGATCACCGAGGTTTCGGTGTCCGAACTGCTGTTGCCCCATCTGCGACCTGGCGATCCGGCCATGGTCCGGATCGATGCCTTGGGTGGCGCGCAGTTCCCGGGCCGGATCAATCGCATCCATCCCACCCTGGACCCGGGCAGTCGCACCGGGGTGGTAGAAGTGGCGCTGGAGCCGGTGCCCGACGGCGCTCGACCCGGACAGTATTGCCGGGTGGTCCTGACCAGCCGCGGCGCCGAGCGGCAATTGATACCGTTCAGCGCCCTGCGGCGCGACCGGGTGGGCGAGCATGTCTTCCGCCTGACCGACGAGGGCACGATCGAGCGCGTACCGGTGCGCAGCGGTCTGCGTCTGGCCGATCGGGTGGAAGTTCTGGAAGGGCTGGACAACGGAGACCGGGTCGTGGTCAAGGGCTTTCTCAATCTGCGCGAGGGCATGGCGGTGAACGTGGTCCAGCCGAGGACCACTTCGTGAGCACCCGGGCGGTTGATCTCGGGCGGCGCGCCGATGGACGCAGCGGCGGGTTGGCGGCTTGGTCGGCCCGACATCCCATCGGCGTGGTGATGATCGCCCTGGCGGTGGTGGCCCTCGGCGTGCTGTCGGTCGGTCGGCTGGGGGTCGATCTGCTGCCGCAGATCATCTACCCCGAGATCGGCGTGCGGGTCACCGATCCTGGCGTGCCGGCCGAGATCATCGAGGACCGCATCACCCGGCAGCTGGAGGAACAGCTGGCCATCACCGAGGACGCCGTCAGCATCGAGTCCACCAGCAGCGAGGGACGCAGCTCGATCGAACTGGCCTTTCCCTATGGCAAGGACATCGACGAAGCCTTGCGCGACGCCAGTACCCGGCTCGATCGGGCGCGGCGCTCGCTGCCCGGCACCGTCGATCAGCCCAGCATCTTCAAGCGCGACCCCTCGCAGATCCCGGTGATCGAGCTGGTGATCAGCTCGCGGTTGCTGGATGCGGTGGAACTGCGCGACTATGTCGATTACCGCTTTTCCAGCTGGTTTCTGAACCTGCCGGGGGTGGCCTCGGTCGAGGTGGGCGGCGGCCTGGGCCGCGAGATCCAGGTACTGCCCGATCAGCGGCGACTGGCCGCCCTGGGACTGAGTCTGGACGATGTGGTCCGAGCCCTGGAAATTAACAATCAGGACAGTCCCGGCGGCCGCCTGGAACTGCCCGGTCAGGAGATCCTCGGCCGCACCGCCGGGCGCTTCCAGAGCGTGGCCGAGATCGCCCGACTGCCGCTGACCACGGCCGGCGGCGAAACGGTTCGGCTGAGCGAAGTGGCCGAGGTGATCGACGGCCAGCAGGACGAGCGGCTGCTGATTCGCCTCAACGATATACCCGGTATCAAGCTGTCGATCCAGAAACAGCCCACGGCCAATACGGTCGCCGTGGTCGATGCGGTGCGCGAGCGCCTGGCCTGGCTGAGTGAGCAGAATCTGGTGCCGGATGATCTCGAGGTGCGCATCGTCGACGATCAATCGGTATTCGTCAGGGCTGCCCTGAACAATGCTGTTACCGCGGTGCTGGCGGGTTCGCTGCTGGCGATGACCGTGGTGTTTCTGTTCCTCGGCAATCTGCGCCGGACGCTGATCATCGGCAGCGCGATTCCGATCGCCATACTGGCGACCTTCATCCTCATGGGGGTCAACGATCTCACCTTCAACATCATGACCCTGGGCGGTCTGGCGCTGGGCGTGGGTATGCTGGTCGACTCGGCCATCGTCATGCTGGAGAACATCCAGCGCCACCAGCAGGAGGGCGAAGCTCCCCTGGAAGCTGCCAGCAACGCCGCCGCCGAGGTCAACAGTGCCCTGGTGGCCGCGACCAGCACCAATCTGGCGGCGGTGCTGCCGTTTCTGTTCATCGGCGGCCTGACCGGACTGCTGTTCCAGGAGCTGATCATCACCCTGTCCTGCGCCATCTTCGCCGCCCTGATCGTTGCCCTCACCGTGGTGCCGGCCCTGGCCGCCCAGGTCCGATCCAGCGGCGGCAACGGGCCCATGGAGTATCTGGTCGCGCCGCTGCGCAACGGCTATGCCCGATTGTTGCGCCCCCTGCTGAACCATCCCTGGCTGGTGCTGGCGGCCTTTCTGCTGATGCTGGTCGCCGCCTTGCCGATCTTCGTCAACAGCCAGCAGATCTTTCTGCCGGACGTCGACGAGGGCAATATCCGGGTCACCGTGACCGCCGATCCCGGTCTGACCCTGGCCGATATGGACGACACCGTGCGCCGGCTGGAAGAGCTGATGAAAGCCCAGCCGGAGGTGGACACTCTGTTCTCCACGGTCGGCGGTTCGGTGTTCGGCAGCAATGCGATGGAGGCCAGCAACCGGGCCAATATCAGCGTGCAACTGGTGCCGGGCGCCGGCAGCGCCGAGTGGATCACCCGGATGCGCGGTCTGATCGCCGATCAGCAGCTGGCCGGGGTGCGGGTATTCCTGCGTACCCGCGGCATCCGCGGCATTCGTGTCGGTCGCGGTGGGGATGATCTCAGCATCCGCGTGCAAGGGCCGGAACTGGCGGTACTGGC
>CAYMHN010000115.1:0-8589 GCA_964390235.1 uncultured Candidatus Competibacteraceae bacterium | reverse complement strand
AGCGGGGCCGGCGCATGGCCGCGGGCACGGCGGAGCAATGCCGGGGCGCCGGCGATCACCCGGACCACCGAGTCGTCCAGGCGGTTGACGATGTCGCGGTCATGCAGCAGCAGGGCATCGGCGATGCCGGCCAGCTTGGCGCGGGTCTCTTCGTTGCCGATGCATTGCGGTTCCTCCGCGCGGTTGCCGCTGGTCAGCACGATGGGCGCGTCGAGACCGGTCATCAGCAGATGGTGCAGCGGCGAATAGGGCAGCATGAAACCGTAGCAGTGCTGTCCGGGTGCCACTCCATCAGCCAGCCGTTCGGACCCGTCGGCGCTTAGCAGCACGATGGGCGCGGCCGAACTCTGCAGCAGTTCCCGTTCCGCGGCACTCGGGTTGCAGTAACGGCGGATCATGACGGTATCGCGCGCCAGCAGCGCGAAGGGTTTGTGGTAACGGTGCTTGCGCCGGCGCAGCCGGTCGACCGCCTCGGCGTTGGTGGCATCAACGGCGAGATGGATACCGCCGATGCCCTTGATCGCGACGACACGGCCGGCCTTGAGCAGGCGCCGGGTGGTCTCGATCGGGTCGCCGTCGAGGTCGATATCGGTCGCGCCGGTCGCCTCCAGCCACAGCCGCGGCCCGCAGTCCGGGCAGGCATTGGGCTGGGCATGAAAGCGCCGGTCGGCGGGGTCGTGGTACTCGCGCCGGCAGCTCGGACACAGGACGAACGCGGCCATGCTGGTGTTGGCGCGGTCGTAGGGGATGCGTCGCAGGATGGACAGCCGCGGCCCGCAATGGGTGCAGTTGGTGAGGAGTAGCCGTGGCGGCGGTTCCGCGGGTCGAGAACCTCATGCAGGCAGGCGTCACAGGTCGCGGCGTCGGGCACCACTCCGGTGTGCACGGCGCCGGACCGGCTGGCGACGATGCGGAAGCCATCAGCGGGCACCGGTCCGCCCAGGGGCACGCGTTCCACTGCGTCGCAGCGCGCCAGTGGTGGTGCTTCGTGTTCCAGGCGGTGCACGAAGCGTCGCCGGGCTTCGGGTGTGCCCCAGATGTGGATGAGCACGCCCTCGGCGTCGTTATGGACCTCGCCGCTCAGGCCACAGTCACGCGCCAGCCGCCAGACCGCGGGCCGGAAGCCCACGCCCTGCACCAGCCCGCGCACCCGGATCATCTCCCCGGCCGTGGCGGCATCTTCGACGCTGTGGGTCGCCAGAGCCATCGATGGTCTACATGGACCGGATTTTCAGATAGCGTCTGATATCGCGCAGATTCGCCAGAATCCCGATCACGATCACCGCCGCCACTACGATTCCGAATATCGTCCAGCCGCTCATGTCATTCCTCCCGGAGCTGCATAGCTCCTCCTATCATAAGTCATGCCGCCGGGCAGTGCCTCGTCCAGGATGGCCCGGACTTCGGTGACGGCCTTCCCGACGGCAGTCGCCACAGCGGTACTCAAGCCGATGTGCCCGTGCTCTCCGCCCAGATATTCGGGCTGGCAGGCGACCAGCAGCACGCGCGGGCGCCGCTCGCCCAGTGAGGCGACGAAACGCAACACCGTGGCCGGGTCCATGCCGTGCGGGGCGATCAGCGGTTCGCCCGGATCGGCTCCGTCGATTTCGGGTTCGATCACATGGAGGGTCCCCGGCGCGCCACCGCGGTCGACGGTGTCGATCAGGATGGCGAGTTCGTAGCCGTCGCTCAGGGCATGGCTCAGATCCAGGCCGCGAATGCCGAAATCCACCACATCCACGCCCTCGGGCAGCTCGCATCGGGTCAGTTGCCGGGCGACCTCGCAGCCGAAGCCGTCGTCGCCCATGAAGATATTGCCGATGCCGGCGACCAGGACGCGGTTCATGCCTTTGCCTCCCGGTGTTCCAGGCGCTCGATCTCCTCGGGCGAGAAGAAGAAGCGGTGTCCGGGCATGCGCTGCACGCCCCAGTCGCGGCCGGGGTCGTCATCGAGGGTCACGGCCACGTGTACCAGATCCTCGAAGTCGCGTTCGATGGCCTCGATCACCGCGGTCTTGCCGCCGAGCACCAGGTCCCAGATATCGCCGCCGGCCTTGGGGTGCAGGCGCACCCGGTCGCCCACCTTCAACTCGATGCCGCTGTTGCGATAGTAGGCGAGGCGTGGTCCGGCCAGGCGTGGCTCGGCCAGGCGTGGCTCGGCAGGTTCCGGCTCCAGGGGGTGCGGGTTGCGCAGGGTGCCGTGCAGGCGCATGAAGTCGTCGCCGGACAGGGCTTCGGTACGCGCAAGCAGGGCTGCGGCGCGCGGATCGGTGGCGGCCATTTCGCGCTTTTCGGCGTCGGTCATGGCCAGGATGTGCAGACTCAGCAGGTCGTCGATCTCGGTGGCGTCGAACAGGTCGCCGGGGCTTTCCGGGGCCACCTCCGGGTAGTCGTAGAGAATGATCGGTGAGGACAGCAGCAGGTCGCGCGCTCCTGGTCGGCCGACCAGTACCGGCCAGGTGCCCTGGTTGTCGCAGGCGGCTACCGCATCCCCGAGCGCTTCCGGTGGGTCCAGCAGGGAGACGAAGGCGCCGTCCTCGACGCCCAGGATGGTGTGAGTGGAGGCCAACGAGTACAGACTGGCCTGTTCCCGGCTGGCCACCGTCGAGGGGTCCATCGCCGTGTCGTTCTCGATGCGCACGGTCAGCCGGTAGACATCCCCGGCGACGCTGTCGAGGCGCAGTCCGATGTTGCCCCGCAGTCGGGGCCGGGTACGCAACAGCGCGCCCCGGACCAGGTTATCGTCGTCCCGCAGTGGTTCCAGCTCGCGCCGGTCGTGGAACTCGAAGGGTCGGTCCGCGCCCTGTTCCAGCAGCTCGCCCAGTCGGCGATCGGCGGCGATCACTTCGCGTTCCACGGCTTCCTGCCAGCTCAGGAACCGCTGTTCGCCGAGCGTCAGCGACGGCACGCGACGGAAATCCGGCTCGCTCTCGGCGGGCCAGGTGTCGAGCGGTGTCGCGAGTTCGCCGACCTCGCGCGCCACCGGCTGCAGAAAGCGCACCCGCACTTCCAGTCGGGTGTCCTCCGTGCCCTCGATCAGGCACTGGGTCTGCATCCGGCAGGGCTCGGCGCCGCCGGTGGTATCGTTATAGACGCGGGGATAGATACCGCCGAAGGTCCAGCGGCTCCGGTTCTTGGCCGATGTGGGCCGGTAGGGATAGAGAATATAGCCCTCGTAGAGGACGGCATCGACGATTGGCCGAACCGTTTCCAGGTTCATGATGCCTCCCGCCTGGCCCGCGGCAGCAGGCTCGATAGAGCCTCGTCGAAACCGGTATGGCCGTGCCGGCGCTTGTGGTCGTACAGCGCTTCGAACACCTGGCGGTTGACGCACAACCAGACCTGATTGGGGTAGTAGAGGTCGATCATGTCCCGCCAGATCGCGACCGGCAGGCGGTATTCGACCTCCTTGTTCCAGGAGATCGGGTCCATCGCCAGGGCCCCTTCCGGGTCGCGATAGAACACGCTGCCGGAGAACAGCAGCAGCAGCGGTACCTCGCCGTGCTCCAGGCCGTGGAAATACTTGGTGGCGGCGACATTGAAATCGAAACCGCAGGGCACCGGCAGGTCCACCTCGGTGCGCTCGTCCGCGAACGCCGGTACCACGACGCCGACGTGAGACCAGAGCATGCTGTGCAGGGTCCGGCTCCAGCGTGCCGGTTCACCGAACAGATCACTCAGGCGCGCCTGCTCCCGAGGCTGGTAGGCACGCTGCCGGGTTTCGATCCGGATCTGGCATTGCAGGGCGATACTCTGGATCGGAACCGGCGGTTCGCCCCGGCCCGAAACCTGACGAATCGCCAGCCTGAAGCTCAGTGACGGTGCCGCCGCGTGCCGGGTCGGGATTACCCGCACGACCTCGAAATCCAGTTCAGGCATGCTCGTCTCCCCGGTGGTCGGTTTCCTCATGCAGTTTCTCGAAGAAGCTCCGGATCGCTTCGCGCGCACCCGTGCCGCCGGACAAGCCGTTCCAGTGGCTGCGGATCAGGCCCACCAGTTCGAAACAGCGGTCGATGGGTATCCGGTAGACTTCGCGGGAGCCCTCCATCCGGTTGACCAGCAGGGCCTCGACGATCGACTGGCTGATCGACAGGCCCAGCCCCAGCCCGCGGGGCTTGGTGGTGAAGAACGGTTCGAACACCCGGGTCTCCATGGCGGCGCTCAGACCGGGGCCGGTATCACGTACGCTGATGCCGACCCGGCCGTCCGATCCCGCATGGGTCGAGATGACGATTTTCCGGGGCATGCGGTCACCACCGACCATGGCATCGATGCCATTCTGCACCAGATTGATCAGTACCTGTTCGATCTGGACCTTGTCGACCCATGCATGAGGGGATTCACCGGCCGGTTCGAGCTCGATCACGCAGCCCTGGTCTTCGGCTGCCGACGCCATGATCCGGGCCACCTCGACAACCAGTTCGTTCAGTCCGACCACCTCCCGGTCGCCGGTATCCTTGCGCAGAAAGCGGTTGAGATGGCGCAGCGTCTCGCTGGCCCGCTCGGCCGCCTCGGTCGCTTGCCTGAGGGCACCGAGCAATCGGTCATGGTCACTCGCTCCGGCCTGCACCAGTTTCAGGGCGGCGCGGCAATACAGCACCACTGCCCCCAGGGGCTGGTTGAGTTCATGGGCCAGGCTTCCGGCGAATTCGCCCATGCTGTTGACCCGGGCCAGGTGCGCCAGCTCCCTCTGGAGTAGCCGCGCCTTGCGCTCGGCCTGCCGGCTATCGGTGACATCCAGCGCCACCGTCCGGCAGCGATCGGGCTGAACCCCGTCGACCAGGCTTTGCAGCGAGATGTCCACCAGCCGTCCGTCACGGCCCTTGATCCGGAGGGTCTCGCGGGCGACCCGACCGGGATTGCCGAACGCATCCACCAGATGCCGTTCGAAGCGTTGGAGATGTTCGGACATCAGCCAGCGCTGGAATCGCTGCCCGTGCAACCAGTCCAGCCGCCACCCCAATAGTGCCGCCATGGCCTTGTTCGCCCCCCGGATACCGCCTTCGACATCCAGCACCAGAAAGGCGACCGGAAGGCGTTCATGCTCGGAGTCGCCACTCCCGATGCGGGACGGATCGGGAGCGCCTCCGGAAGCAGGGTGTATCCGATCCGTCATGACGGCGACCAGACTCCCGGTTATGGTGAGTGTGCCATCGTCTCTCCGATGGCCTGCTGCAGCTGTTCGCGGGTAAACGGCTTCGGCAACAGCCGGATCTCGCTGTGGTCGGCGCCCGCCAGCAGATCACGGGGATAGCCCGACATCAGCAGCACCCGGACGCCGGGGTGGCGCATCCGTACCTGCGAGGCCAGAGCGTAACCATCCATACCGCAGGGGAGCACCACGTCGCTTAGTACCAGGTCCGGGGCAGGGTCCTTCTCCAGCAGATCCAGCGCCGCGGCGCCATCCTCCACCTCCACCACGCGGTGGCCGAGTGAGTCGAGCAGGTCGACCGTGGCGGTCCGGACCGTCGGATCATCTTCCACCACCAGAATCCTGGCGCCGGGCTCGTGAGCACCCCCGGACGGTTCCGCCACTGCCGGTTCCTGCCTGGCGGGTACCCCGGGTAGGAATAGTTCGATCGTGGTTCCCTCGCCCACCCGGCTGTCGAGCCTGATACCGCCACCAGACTGTTTGACGAAGCCATGGACCATGCTCAGTCCCAGTCCGCTACCCTGGCCCACCTCCTTGGTGGTGAAGAACGGCTCGAACACCTTGTCCCGATGCTCCGGAGGGATGCCGCCGCCGGTATCGCTGACGCGGATCATCAGGTACTCGCCGGGAACCAGATCCAGAGCGGCATCGGGCAACGATGAGCGTGCCAGTTGCCGGGTTTCGATGGTCAGGCTGCCACCGTCGGGCATCGCCTGGCGGGCGTTGATCACCAGATTCAGCAGGGCGCTTTCGAGTTGCACCGGATCGACCATGGCGTGCCAGCCACGCGAGTTCAACCGGTAACCGAGGACCACGGTTTCGGTGATGCTCTGATCGAACAGCTCACGTAGCCCCGCAATCAGCGCATCGACATCCACCGGCCTGGGCGCCAGTGGCTGACGCCGGGAAAACGCCAGCAAATGGGAGGTCAGGCGCGCACCGCGTTCGGCGGCGCTCAATGCCCCATGGATCAATCGACGGGCTTGTTCGTCGCCCGCGGCTTCCTGCCAATCCTCCCCGAGCACTTCCAGATTGCCGATGACGACCGTCAGCAGATTGTTGAAATCATGCGCGATGCCACCGGTCAGCTGGCCGACCGCCTCCATCTTCTGGGCCTGGAACAGTTGGGCTTCCGTGACGCGTCGCTCGGTGATGTCACGCAGGGTGACGATCAGCCGGGTTTCGTCCGTGTTCTCCTGTCGAGTGAACGCGATCTCCATCGGAAAGACCCTGTCGTCGGCACGCTGCCCATTGAGCGACAGTTCCCCCGGCGCGTGATTCCGAAGATCGCCTTTCAGTGCGCTTTGGGCGGCAGCGGCAATCGCCTCGCGGTCTTCCGGTGCCGTCAACTCTTCAATGGTTCGATGGTGGAGGTCGGTCGCATCGCAGCCGAACATCCGCGCCGCCGCCCGATTCGCGGCATCGATCCGGGTATCCGGTCCGATGCTGATGATGCCATCGGCGGTGCTGTCCATCAGGGCGCGGAGACGCTGCTCCCGATGTGCCAGGGCGATCTCCGCGGCCACGCTGCGCTGGTGCAGCCGCCAGCCGAATCCCAGGCTGGCCGCCCACAGCAGAAGACTGGCCGTTCCGAGCACGACGAACGCTGCATTCCGAATCCAGCGCGCGTTGGCCCCCAGCGTCAGGGAAAAATCATCCTGCAACAGGGTGACTTCGCGGTCGAGCTCATGGATTTCGGCAAGCAACCGCTGGCGCCGTGCCTCGTCCAGCATGCCGGAATCGTGACAGGTCTGGCCGAATTCATCCACCGGGCCGAGGTGGAAGTTGATGTGCGGCTGTCTGCGCGGCATGGGATCCGGACTTCGCTGGCCTGGTTGCTGTTTACGGGGAAGTTGATCATGGCCATTCTGCTGTCGCCGACGACAACCACCATCGGTATTGCCCTTGCGGTTGATCTGGTCGCTTGCGTACTGCTGATTCAAGGCGCCATCTACGGCACCCGGCTCATCTACTCGGCTGATGTCAGGGATCGCAATCGCTGACGTGCTGTTGGTGCTCGGGTGCTGCATGACACACGGGAATTGAAAACCGCCGGCATCGCCCCCATTGAGGCAACCATCGCACTTAGCCCGCTACGGGTCGCAGAGGTTGCCCTCGATGAATTACCGTTTGGATCACCATCAAACCCCGTTGTCGAATCAATCGACAACGCAATCGGACCGCCACCCGGAGCGGGCTAGACTGCCCGAAGACGTGCTGATCATCGTCCCGGTGCGCAATGTGGTGCTGTTTCCCAACGTCGTGCTGCCGATCGCCATCGGTCGCGAAGCGTCGATCGCGGCCGCCACCGAGGCGCTCAAGAGCGGGCGCAGGATCGGCCTGCTGTTGCAGCGCGACCCGGCCGCGGACGACCCCGGTCCGGGCGATCTGTACCGGGTCGGGACGGTGGCCAATATCGTGCGCCATGTCAAGATCCAGGATGGCACCCACCACATCGTCTGCCAGGGCGAGAGCCGTTTCCGGGTGCTGGATTATCTGCCGGGGTTTCCGTTCCTGGTGGCGCGCGTCGATCCGGTCCAGGAGATCGAATCGGAAAACGCCGAAGTCGAGGCGCGCATGACCTATCTGCAGCAGCGCGCGGTGGAGGCGGTGCAATTGCTGCCGCAGGCGCCGGCCGAGCTGGGCAATGCCATCATGAGCATCACCTCGGCCCCGGCCTTGGCCGACATCGTAGCCAGTTTCCTCGACACCCAGCCGGCCGAGAAGCAGCAGCTGCTGGAAACCTTCGACGTGCGCCAGCGCCTGGAGCGGGTGATCGAACAGGTCAACCATCGCATCGAGGTGCTGAAGCTCACCCGCGAGATCGACCAGCAGACCAAGCAGAAGATGGACGAGCGGCAGCGCGAGTATGTATTGCGCGAGCAGCTCAAGACCATCCGCAAGGAGCTGGGCGAGGAGGGCGACAATGCCGAGCTCGAGGAGCTGGAGCAAGCCATCATCGAAGCCGGGATGCCGGAAGAGGTCGAGCAGGAGGCTCGCAAGGAACTCAAGCGCCTGGCGCGGATGCCGGAAGCCTCGGGCGAGCACTCCATGGTGCGCACCTATCTGGACTGGCTGATCGCCCTACCGTGGAGCAAGCTGGACGAGGAACACATCGACATCGCCCATGCGCGCGAGGTGCTGAATCAGGATCACTACGGTCTGGACAAGATCAAGAAGCGGCTCCTCGAATACCTGGCGGTGCGCAAGCTCAACCCGCGAGGCCGTAGCCCGATCCTGTGCTTCGTCGGCCCGCCCGGCGTGGGCAAGACCTCGCTGGGTCGCAGCATCGCCAGGGCGCTGGGCTTGCAGTTCGTGCGCGCGTCCCTGGGTGGGGTGCACGACGAGGCCGAGATCCGCGGTCATCGGCGGACCTATATCGGCTCGCTGCCGGGCACCATCATCCAGTCGATCCGCAAGGCCGGCACCCGCAACCCG
>CAYMHN010000114.1:0-8647 GCA_964390235.1 uncultured Candidatus Competibacteraceae bacterium | reverse complement strand
TGCACGTCCACCAGGACGCGAGCGCGCATATCGGCATCCTGGACGAAGGCGAGTCCGCCAGCTACGAGATCGGAGAAGGTCGCGGCGGCTATGTGTACGTGATCGATGGCCTGGGGAGCATCGACGGCGAAGAGGTGCGGTCCGGTGACGCCGCCAAGGTCTACGGACCACACACGGTTTCATTCGCAGGACGCGCCGGGCTGCACGTGATCCTGATCGACGTGCCTCTGGAGTTCGAGCCGGTGGGCGTCTGGGCCAGGTAGGCGGCCGCTAAAACACGAGACGGGGGCCGGAGTCTTCGCCCGGCTCTGGTTGCTCAGGCGGAACAGGCGGCTGTTCGGCTGCCGCCGGCTCCACCCAGCGCCGCAGATCGGTTGCAGCGAACGGCCGCACCGCTTCGATCTCGTCCGCGTCGACGTGGACTGGCTTGCGATGCTCGTCACCTTCCGGCGGCGCGGTCAGTTCGGCCCGCAGCCCGCCATCGGCGGTCTGTTCGACCCGCACCGGCACCAGTCCGGCGCCCTCCTCGAAACGCAGCTCCCCGGCCTCGACCTCGCCGCTGGCGACCAGGGCGATGGCGGTGCCGATATTGGGGTGGCCGGCGAAGGGCAGCTCCTTGAAAGGGGTGAAGATGCGCACCTGGCGGGTATTGACCGGATCGGCCGGCGGCAGCACGAAGGTCGTCTCGGAGAAGTTGAACTCGCGCGCGATGCGCTGCATGGTGGCGCCATCCAGGCCGCGCGCGTCCGGCAGCACGGCAAGCTGGTTGCCACCGAACGGTCGGTCGGTGAACACATCCAGGATATGGTAGAAATAGCGCATGGTTCGCACCCGGCTCAGCACTCGCGGCGCGCTTGCGCCAGCCCCGTACCCCGCGTCACCCGTTCGTTCACGCAGCGCCAGTAATCGGGCGAATCGTAGCTGGCGAAACCGCAGTAGACCGAGCGGGCATCGGGATCGCCGCGCCGCAGTGCCTGCCCCACCGCCTGCTGGCACAGGCTGCGGCTCTGGATCTGCTCGGCGGTGGTCCCTCCCTCGCTGGCCAGGCTGGGCACACCGGTCAACAGGATCGCCGTGGCCACGCCGGCTTGCAGGCCCTGAATCAGCCAGCGATGCCATGGGCTTGCCTTGACGCCGGTAGTCGGTAAGGAACCGGTCCGCCGGAAATTGTTCACTATCGTGTCAATCATGATCGCTCTCCGTTGTCACATGTCCAGGATCTTTAAAAAGTATTACCGGGTTTTGTTTCCGGTCTGTGTCGGCGTGTCCGCATCCGCCGCTGATGTATAGTATCGCTTTGAACCGTCCGTGTTCCGCCGCATGAGCCTCACCCGCGAAACCATCGAAGCCGGCCTGGTCGAGGAGAAGATCCGGGAAGCCGAGCGCCTGGGGTTGATCACCCGCTTGCCGCCGGAGCAGCGCCGGGCTTCCAAGCGCGCCGTTCTGGAACAGTTCGGCACCGACGAGATCTGGCTGTTCGGCTATGGCTCGCTGATGTGGAATCCCTGCATCCATTATCTCGACCGCCAACCGGCCCTGCTCCATGGCTATCACCGCAACTTCTGCCTGAAATCCCCGACCGGGCGCGGTTCCCCGGATTGCCCCGGACTGATGCTGGCGCTCAAGCCGGGTGGGGCTTGTCGCGGCATCGCTTACCGGGTTGATCCGGCGCTGGCCGACGCCGAACTCGACATCGTCTGGAACCGGGAAATGGTCAGCGGCGCCTACCAGGCACGTATGGTGCGGATCCGGTCCCCGCTGGGCTCGCACCGGGCGGTCACGTTCGTGGCCAATCGCCAGAATCCCCGCTATGTGCCGGACATCCACCCGGATCAGGCGGCGGCGATGATCGCCCGGGCCGAGGGCTGGCTGGGCCGCTGTGCCGATTATCTGTTCAATACCGTAGCCCATCTCGACGAACTGGGCGTGGCCGACGGTCCGATGCATGAGCTATGCCGCCGAGTCCATGCCTGTCTGGCGGCGGCGAATTGAATCCAGGGTGGCGTCGAGTTGTCCAATCGGTGCAATAGTCTTGTGTTAGAATTTCGCGCCCTGATTTTCAACCGTCATCGCTTCCGGAGAACACATGGCCGTCGAACATACCCTGTCCATCATCAAGCCCGACGCGGTAGCCAAGAACCTGATCGGCAAGATCTACAGCCGGTTCGAAGACGCTGGTCTCAAGATCGTGGCCGCCCGGATGGTGCATTTGAGCCGCGAGCAGGCCGAGCGGTTCTACGCCGTGCACCAGGAGCGGCCTTTCTACAATGATCTGGTCAGCTTCATGACCTCGGGTCCGGTGATGGTGCAGGTGCTGGAGGGCGAGGATGCGATTGCCAGGAACCGCGAAGTGATGGGGGCCACCGATCCGAGGCAAGCGGCACCCCACACCATCCGCGCCGATTTCGCCGACAATGTCGAGGAAAACGCGGTGCATGGTTCCGATGCGCCGGAGACCGCCGCCAGCGAGATCGCCTTCTTCTTCAAGGAGACCGAGATCTGCCCGCGGACCCGTTAGACCACCGCCGGGCAAGGCATGGCCGTCATGAGCACCCTCAATCTGCTGGATCTGGATCGGAACGAACTGGAAGCCTGGCTCCTGGACATCGGGGAGAAGCGCTTTCGCGCCGAACAGATCATGAAGTGGATTTATCACGAAGGGGTCACCGATTTCGCGGCCATGACCAATCTGGGCAAGACCCTGCGGGAACGACTCGGTCGGACGACCGACATCCGTCTGCCGCGCCTGGTGCTGGATCGCCAGTCGCGCGACGGCACCCGCAAGTGGCTGGTCCAGCTCGACGGCGGCAACTGTATCGAGACGGTATTCATCCCCGAGGATGACCGCGGCACGCTCTGTGTCTCCTCGCAAATCGGTTGCATCCTGGATTGCACCTTCTGCGCCACCGCCCGGCAGGGCTTCAACCGCAACCTGAGCACCGCCGAGATCATCGGCCAGGTGTGGCTGGCCCATCAAGCGCTGGGTGGCGGGCGGGCGGGCGAACGCCGAATCACCAATGTAGTGCTGATGGGTATGGGCGAACCGCTGTATAATTTTAAAAATGTGGTGCGCGCCACCCACCTGATGATGGACGATCTGGCCTTCGGTCTGTCCAAGCGTCGTGTTACCCTGTCTACTGCCGGCGTAGTGCCGCAGTTGTACAAGCTGCGCGAGGTGAGCGATGTCAGCCTGGCGGTGTCACTGCACGCGACCAATGATGAGCTGCGCAACCGGCTGGTTCCGCTCAATCAGCGCTATCCACTGGCCGAACTGCTGCCCGCGTGCAAGGCCTATATTGCCGACAAGCACCCGCGCCGCATTACCTGGGAGTACGTGATGCTGGACGGTGTCAACGATAGCGAAGCCGACGCCCGCGCCCTGGTCCGGCTGCTGGACGGGATTCCGTCCAAGATCAACCTGATCCCGTTCAATCCGTTTCCCGGCGCCGGTTATCGGCGTTCCAGTCCGACGGTCATCGACCGGTTCCGGCAAATTCTGCAGGCCCATGATCTGACCGCCGTGACCCGCAAGACGCGTGGCGAGGACATCGATGCGGCCTGTGGCCAGCTCGCGGGTCAGGTGCAGGACCGCAGCCGGCGCTTGCTGCCCGTGGCCGAACTGACGGGCGGATGAAGGAGGGTCACAGTGAAACATGCGCCAGCCTTGTTGTTCAGTATCGTGCTGACCGCCTGCGCCAGTAGCGGACTGCAGCCGGACCCATCCAGCGGCAACGAGGCGGCCCAGCTGAACCTGCGTCTGGGTATCGGCTACATGCAGAACGGTCGCCTGGACATCGCCGAGGAGAAATTGCAGCGCGCGCTGCAGTTCGACCCTTCTCTGGCGGAGGCGGAAAATGCTCTGGGCGTGCTGTATGAACAGACCAGATCCCCCACGCAGGCCGAACGCCACTATCTGCGCGCCCTGACTCTGAGGCCCGACTTCCTCCTGGCGAAAATGAACCTCGGCCGGATGCTGTGCGCCAACGGAAAGGTCGACCGTGGCGAGCAGCAGTTTCTGGAAGCCGCCGCTGATCGTCGCCTGGAAGAGCCCGAGATCGCCTATACCGGCGCCGGCGTCTGCGCCCGGTTGGGTGGTGATTTGCCAAGAGCCGAGCGCCATTTTCTCCGAGCCCTGGAGTTCAATCCCCAGGCGAGCGGTACCCTGTTCGAGCTGGCCCGACTGACACATAATCAGGGTAGGAACGCGGAAGCGCGGGATTACCTCCAGCGTTTTCACAGAACCGCCAGCTTCAGCCCCGCGAGCCTGCAGCTCGCCGTGGCCATCGAAGCGGCACTGGGCAATGTGCGCATGCGCGACGAATACGCGCAGGAGCTGCGCAGCCGTTTCGCCAATTCCGACGAGGCACGACAACTCGTGATTTTGCAATGAATACAGTCAATTCGCATGCCGATTCCACACCAGGCCAGGCACCGATGGCGCCGCCGGATTCGCTGGGCGAGCTGCTGCGAACCAACCGTCAATCCCTCGGCCTGACCCTGGAACAGGCGGCGCGCCGTCTGCGCACCAAGACCGCTGTTCTGCAGGCCCTGGAAAACAACAACTTCAAGGCACTCGGTGCACCGGTATTCGTGCGCATGTATCTGGTTCGCTATGCCGAACAACTCGGCCTGGCCGAGCACGAGGTTCTGGGACGCTACAAGCAGCTGGGCATCGACCGACCTCCCCCTCTGCGTCCAGCCCATTCGGTGCAACCCCAGGCCCGCGCCAGCGATTTGCGCTGGCTGACCTACCCGGCCGCGTTCGCGCTGCTTGCCTGGCTGGGCTGGACCGTAACCCAGCAACAGGATGTCTGGCGGGTTGACGAGCAGCTTGCCCGGACGACGTCGCCGTCGGTACCCGTGCTGTCGGCTCCGGCACCGGACAGCCCAGCCGATCCACTGGCAGCCGTAACCGCGGCGCCGCCAGCGGAGACCCTCTCGCAGATCGCCCCACCGGACGAGACGATTTCCCTGGCCGCGGACGAGACGATTTCCCTGGCCACTGTAGAGCAGCCGGCGGCGGTCGAGGACACGGTATCGATACCGGCTGAATCTCCGGCCATGGCCTCCACCGCGGGCACATTGAACAACGGCGCCCTGCAACCGATCGGTACGGCGATGGCCAGCGCCAGCGAAACGGAATCGCAGCTGCCCGATGGCCAGATTCAACTGGTGATGGAGTTCATCGATGAGTGCTGGGTCGAGGTCGAAGACGGTCGCGGTCGGCGTCTGGTTTACGGTCTGCTGAATGCGAACGAGAGTCGCTCGTTGACCGGACCGGGACCATTTTCGATCAAGCTGGGTAATGCTCGGGCGGTGCAGAGGATTTCCCTCAACGGCGAAGCGATCGATCCATCCCTGTATGTGCCCGAGCGCGGCAGTATCAGCCGCTTCACGCTAAATCATCCGCCGCGCGGCTAAAGCCCGGGCAAGTCACCCGCACGACGGGAACTTGCCGTCGTGCGTCGCAGTTCGCGTTCCCCATCGATAGCATGGAACCCATATGGCACAAGCTCTTCAAGCCATCCGCGGCATGAACGATATCCTGCCCGGCGAGACACCGCTCTGGGTCGGGATCGAAGCGATTATCCGCGATACCCTGAGTGGCTATGGCTATCAGGAGATGCGGATCCCGCTGGTCGAGTACACCGAGCTGTTCCAGCGCTCCATCGGCGAAGTCACCGACATCGTCGAAAAGGAGATGTACACCTTCAGCGATCGCAACGGGGACAGTCTGACGCTGCGTCCCGAAGCCACCGCCGGTTTCGTGCGCGCCTGCATCCAGCACGGCCTGCTGCATAATCAGATCCAGCGCCTGTGGTATCAGGGCCCGATGTTTCGCTATGAAAAGCCCCAGAAAGGCCGCAGCCGCCAGTTCCATCAGGTTGATGTCGAGGTCTTCGGCCTGGAAGGGCCGGACATCGACGCCGAGCTGATTCTGTTGAGCGCCCGCCTCTGGCGCCGGCTGGGTCTGCACGGCATGCAGTTGCAGCTCAACTCGCTGGGTTCCCCGGAAGCCCGGGCCATCTACCGCCAGCAGCTGGTGGCCTATTTCGAGGCGCATCAGGACTTGCTCGATGAAGACAGCCGGCATCGATTGCACCGCAATCCCTTGCGAATTCTCGATAGCAAGAATCCCGCCATGGCCGAACTGATCGCCGACGCCCCGCTGTTGCTCGATCACCTGGATCAGGCCTCGGCGGTTCACCTGGAACAGCTGCGTCAACTGCTGGACGCCGCTGGCATTGCCTACAGCCTCAACCCGCGCCTGGTGCGCGGGCTGGATTACTATAATCGCACCGTGTTCGAGTGGGTCGGCGATCACCTGGGCGCGCAGAACACGGTATGCGGCGGCGGCCGCTACGATGGACTGGTCGCCCATCTCGGTGGCCGTCCCACCCCCGGCATCGGCTTTGCCATCGGTCTGGAGCGCCTGGTACTGATGGCGGCTGCCAGTGGCTACAGCGGCACCGAGCTGCGGCCCCATGCCTATCTGGTCATGGTCGGGGAAGTGGCCGAGCGGCAAGGACCGGTTCTGGCCGAGCGGCTGCGTGACCGGTTGCCGGCCCTGCGCCTGCTGGTCAACAGCGGGAGCGGCAGTATCAAGAGCCAGTTCAAGCGTGCCGATCGCAGCGGCGCGCAACTGGCACTGATCCTGGGCGATGCCGAACTGGCCGCCGGACAGGTGGCGGTCAAACCGCTGCGCAGCGACGCCGAACAGACCACGCTCGACGAACCGGATCTGGTGACGCTGCTCCAGCGCGCCATGGCAGACACCTGAACCTTATTGAACAACGGAGTATTCGATGGCCGAACAACTGTCCGATCAGGAACAGCTTGAAGCAATTACCCAATGGCTGCGCAAGAATGGTGCCGGCATCATCGCCGGTCTCGCCATCGGCCTGGCGTCCGTGGGCGGCTGGCGCTGGTGGCAGGATCATCAACGCAGCCAGGTGGAAACCGCTTCCCTGTACTACGATAGGTTGCTGGCAGCGGTCAACAGCGATGATCCTACCGGGGCACGCGGCCAAGCCGCCGTATTGACCGGGGACTATGCCAAGACCACTTACGGCGTTCTGGCGGCCCTGATGCTGGCCAGACTGGACACCGAAGCCGGTGACCGCGAGGCGGCGATCGCCTGGCTGGAATGGGTGCTGAGCAACACCCAGCAGCCCGATCTGCGGGATATCGCCCGGCTGCGACTAGCGCGCCTGCTGCTGGCCAGCCAACAGTACGATGCGGCGCGTGTTCAGCTGGATCAAATCCTTGGTGCCAGTTTCGCCGCCGAGCAGGAGGAGCTCCGGGGTGATATCCATCTTGCCCGCGGCCAGATCGATCAGGCCCGCAACGCCTATTTCGCGGCGCTGGCGGCGCGCGATCCCGGCGGAGACAGCAATATGCTGCGCTGGAAGCTGGACAACCTGCCTACAGATAGCCGGTAAACCGGAGGACTTCCCATGGGGCGGATGCTCGCGATCAGTCTACTCGGCCTGCTGCTTGGCGGTTGCGGATGGGTCAATTCGTACTTTGTCGGTACCGACAACCTGATTCCGCCTGCCGATCTGCAACCGATCGCCGACCCGCAGAACGTGCAGGAGCGCTGGCGAACCAATGCCAGCACCGGCAGCGGAACCCTGTTCACCGCGTTGGAGCCCGCCGAATACGCCGGCCGACTGGTGGTTGCCGGCCACCGCGGCGATGTCACCGCACTGGACAGCAGCACCGGCCGGCAGATCTGGCGGATCAACACCAACACGACCATCACCGCCGGTGTTGGCCTGGATGAGCAGTTGGCTCTGGTCGGCACCCTGGATGGCCAGGTCATCGCCCTTGATCAGGCGGACGGCAGCGAACGCTGGCGCTCCCGAGTGGCCAGCGAAGTGCTGGCCACCCCGGTCGCCGATCAGGGGGTGGTGGTGGTGCGCAGCGTGGATGGAACCATCACCGGACTCGATGCTCGAGACGGCACGCGACTCTGGGGCTACAACACCATCCTGCCCACCCTGACCCTGCGTGGCACCTCCAAACCCCTGCTGACTCGCGGCCTGGCGATCATCGGTCTCGACAATGGCAAGCTGCTGCTGCTGGATCTGCCCACCGGCGCACCGGTCGGGGAACGGGTCATCGCCCTGCCGCGCGGCCGGACCGAGGTCGAGCGTCTGGTCGACATCGATGGCACCCTGCAACTGGTCGACAACCTGCTGTACGTGGCCGCCTTTCGGGCCAACGTCACGGCCATCGACCTGCGCAGCGGCGATATCGCCTGGGTGCGCGATCTGCCCAGCAACAGCGGTCTGGCGGTCGCGGGCAACCAGGTTCTCGTGGTCGACACCGAAGACACGGTATGGTCTCTTGACCGGAACAGCGGTTCGGTCCTGTGGCAGCAGCCGGAACTGCGTGGCCGCCGTCTGAGCACGCCGGTCGCCGTGGGCAGCCAGATCGTGGTTGGCGATTTCGAAGGTTATCTGCACTGGATGGATACCGCCAACGGTCGCCTCCTGGCACGTACCCGCACCGATAACCAGGGTCTGGCCGAGACCCCGCTTCTGGTCGGTGAAACCCTTTATGTGCTGGGTCGCAGCGGTCAACTGCACGCCCTCGGCGCCCGCCCATGGCTATCTGAAGGCTGAACGGGGCGTCCACCGCC
>CAYMHN010000113.1:0-8664 GCA_964390235.1 uncultured Candidatus Competibacteraceae bacterium | reverse complement strand
CGGCGTGCGTCGCCGGCCTGTGGCGTCTCGACCGGCGCTGGGACCGGTAAGCAAGAAGGTCATACGATTTATTTCCGCTCGCAAGGCCACGTGCGAGGACCGTCAGCCATATTTTGCAGTTACACAGTTGCATCGCTAACCCTTTGATAATCAAAGTATCACCAAGGCGGCCTTTTTCGCGAACCGCCTGAAGGAATCGGAACGTTTCAGCTTGGTCCAGTCCGGAACAGCACGGGCCAGCCGAAGAGCGTGGTTGCGGTCGATGTATTTTCGATTGCGGCCCAGTTCACGCTGGAACAGGCCGATCAGCTCGGTCTTGGGACGCTTGATCTTCCGGTCGGGTCGCTTGTAGTCCGGAAGAGTACCGACCGGATGCGGATGTTTCAGCCTGCCGATCACGTCCGCGAGCGCGCGTTTGTCGGCCATCAGCCAGCACTTGAACACGGTGAGCGGCGTAAAACGGACGGCACGGCTGTCGCGCACGGCACTTGAAGTGCTTGAGCCGAAAACTCCGGATCGGCAGTTCGCCGGGAGATTTCATGTCGCCAATTCCCGCGCGGTTTCGCGGTAAGCTTCGAGTGCTGCCAGGCGTACCGGGTCCGGTAATGCAAGGTCATCCAGAATCAGCCGGAATTCGTCTTCGGTGAGACCGTAGAGATGAGCGACCAAACCATCGATTTCGGCTTCGCGTTCAACCACGAAAGCATCCGGGTCGCTCTTCTTGCTTGCCTGAATCCTGCTGACCATGGTTCCGATGGTCTTCTGTAAGGACGGCTCGGCCTTCGGAATGGGTATCTGCTGCACATAGTCCGAGAAGGCTCGCAGATAACCGCCACGCACTCGGTTGGAGATCAAGCCGTAAAACCATTCGACGGCAAGAGAGTTCAGTAAGCCGGTGAGCCAGCGTTCCGTCGTCGGTATGAAGTAGCAAGTGTTGGCGGTATAGAAACCGGTATCGTCCCAAACGAAACTCTGGTGTTCGTAAATATCGGGGTAGATGATTTTCGAGTGCTCGAATTCCTGCCAGTACGCCACATTATCCTGGATCTCAAACCATCGATAACTCCCTGGTTTACGCCCACCCGGAATCCCGGGAATCAGCCGATCCTTGAACTGTTCCAGATGTCGATGGATCGCCGGATACTTGGAAATATCGATGCCGTGCCGGATAAAAACAAGCCACAGGTCTTGCGGTTGCACCCGCCACCGCTTCACATCTCGCCCGCGTAGAAATGGCTTCAGCAATTCGGCCGACGACTCGTGTTCGGCGATAAGCCGGTCGCGGGTGGCACGGTCCACGACGAAAGCTTCATTAAAGCCAGTTAAGATACCTCGATAAAACCGTCCCTGGACGTATTCGCCCAAGGGAGTGCCAGCTCGGCGGAGCTTGGCCAGCAGTTGCAACTTGGTCGGCGATTCCAGCCGCCAGCCGTCCGGTTTGAGTTCGCGCTGGGGTAGTGTGAAACCGCGCTCCTTGAGGATTTCGGGAAACTCCTCGATGGTCGGGCCGGGTTCCCAGCTCAGCATCCGCACCCGCGCCCCGGCGGGCACCAGATCGGGCCATTTCCTCACATCCTTGGACACCGGCGGCAGATTGTGCTTGTCGCGCGTCTCCCGCGTCTTCTTCACCAGCACGATGCTCGGATAGGCGATGGCGGTGAACACCGGAGCATCACCGAAATCGATCAGCAGCAGCACCTCGCCGTTGGCGGCCAGGAAATGGCGCAGCCGCTCGCCGTAACCGGCGCGGAAATACTTGTTGGAGGAAATGAAGCACAGCACCCCGCCCGGGGCCAGCAGATCGAACGCCTTTTCGTAGAAATAGACGTAAAGATCGGCGACGCCGGTGTGACAGAAATAATCGGCCTTGAGGGCGTCCTTGAGCGGGCGTTCGAGTCCGGGCAAGCCCTCGAAAGCCTTCATCCTCTTCAGTTCCTCCTGCCGCACATAGGGCGGATTGCCGATCACGATGTCGAAACCGGTATCGGTGAGGTTCTGCCCGCGCCCCGCCCCGGGACCCAGATTGAACATCCATTCCGGCTCGAAGAACCGCGCCGGGTGATCGACATGATACGGATCCCAATCGGCCAGCATCCTGGCTTCCGGGCCGGACAGATTGTTTTCCAATAACCCGGCCAGCTCCGTGCGCAGTTCCTTGTCGCGCTTGCGCAGCTTCTTCTTATCCGTATAGCGGCGCGCAAGAAAATGCTCATGACGAACGCCGCGCAGTTCCGCCTACTTGGCCTCGATATCATCGATGGTCAGCGAGGTCTGCTTATCGCGGTGCAAGCCGAACAGGGTATTGGCGGCGATGAAATTGGTTTCGAGGTTGGGCAGCGGCAGGATGCCGCGATTGGACCGGGTATCGTTCGGCTGCTGTTCGACGATCAGCGAGATGAAGCAGCGCAGCTTGGCGATCTGCACCGCGATGGGCTGGATATCGACCCCGTACAGGCAGTTCTCGATCAGATAGAGCTTGCGGCCATAATCGCCCTGATCCTGCGCGAAAGCGTCTTCCACCGCCTGCAGGGCCGCGTCGCGACCGACATCCAGCTGCCGGGCCTTGGCCAGCTGGCGCTCCTTCCAGGCGGCATTGCCGGGGTCGAGCCGGCCCAGCAGGAATACCAGCTTGTGCAGCGCGCCCATGGGAAAGGCGCCGGACCCGCAGGCCGGATCAAGAATCTTGACCCGGTCGATGGCATCCATGAGTACCGCGACCTCGCCGGGCGTGAACCCGTGAGGCTCCGCGGTATAGGCCAGCAGCTGGCGCAGGCGCGGCTCCGGGTCGGGCTGGCCGGGGAATCCCTGTGCCAGCCGCTCCTTGAGATAGGCGAGCTAGGCCGCGCTGAGGTCGGCGATCCGCTCGGTACCGAAGAACAGGAAATTGGGCACCCGGGGTTGCTTGGCGGGTTTGACCGAGAAACCGTCCACGCGGATTTCGCGGGTGAAATTCGATCCGCCTTTGTCGATTCGCTCATCCAGGCACTCGAACAGCCCGCCGTTGAGAAACGGGATGGCGCGCATCAGCCGCTCGAATCCGCCCCGGTCATGGATACGCGGCTGGTGGCGCCAGACCTGATGGACCATGTGATCCTCGCTGCCGCTTCCCGCCTCGTCGATGAACCGGCGGTTGGGCGCCTGTCCCGGCTGGTCCATCTCGGTATTCAGCGTGGCAAAGAAGAGGTTTTGCAGAATGGCCGTGTAATAGCTGTTTTCGTTTTCCTGCAGAGAGGTCAGCAACTCCCGGACCCGGGTCTCGCGGAACAGATCCTCGGAGATCAACCCCTTCTCCTTGAGAAACCAGCAGAAGATCAGGCGCGTCACCAGCCGGATCAGGCTCACGGAATCGCGGCCGTCGCGGTCCTTGGGCGCATCCTTGGGGAAGCCGGCGTGATCCAGCGCCCAGAAATACCAGTTGGCCAGTTCCTGGTAGAAGCGCTGGTTCAGAACCGAGACATCCAGGGTCTTTTGCCAGGCCCGGTGCAGCTCGACGAGATTCCTGAAGCCATGCCGCGCGAACAGTTCGCGCAAGGACAGCTCGGTCAGGATCTCGACATGGGCGCGATGCGGCTCGGCAAACCGGATATCCTTGATCAGGGTGATCTTCTCCAGCACGTCCCTGGATTCGTCCCGCTTGTGCAAGCGGCGATTGATCACGGCCAGCGTGAGCGTGTCGCCGTGCCGGAACAGCAGCATCACCGGCATGGGGAACAGGCGGTTGACGGCGCGGCTGATGCCCGAAAGCTGGGTGCGGGTATAGCTGGCCCGCCGGAGCGCGATGGCGAAGAACAGATAGGACTCCATGATCGCCCCATCCCACCGGCCCCGGCTGTCGAACAGGGACAGCTGATCGCTGGCCGCCACCCGGACCTCCTCGTCCGTGAGCTGAAACAGGCAATCCACGGCCTGCCACTCGTCCAGCAACGCCTGGCGCGGATTGAACGGGCGGTCTTGGGCGAAAGTCGCCAGGAAAGCCTCGGGGGTGTCGGATTCCAGCGCAAAACGCTTCTCGCTCCGATAGCCGAGCGCCTCGAACAGGGCCAGGGCGGCCTCGGCCAGGGGGCGGGTACCGAAGCCCCGTAAAGCGTCCTGAAGCGTCTGCCTGGTTTTCAGCGGTTTCATGACGCCTTGATCACCAGCCAGCTGACCAGCTCGAAATCGCCGGTCTCGTTGACCTGCTCCCGCTGCTCGGGAATGACGAACGAACGCCCCGACTGCAAGCCGGCCGCCACCCGCTTGCGGAAGGTGGCGGCGATGGACGCGACCGTCTTTTGCAGCAGCGTGTCGTACAGCGCCATGTCGCGGCCATCGTCGGTCTGGCGATCGAACAAAGCGCACAGCGTCTCGTGGACCGCGGTCCTGCCGGCGCACAGCTCGCGATAGATAGCCAGTATCTGCTTGGGCTGGGCGAAGCCGAAACGGATATTGCCATCCTCCAGCACATAGACCAGAAAATACGGCTGCAGCGGATTGATCCGTTCGCTGGCGGTGGTAGCGGCTTGCTTCTCCGGTTCGGTCCCGCGGCGCAGGCAGAAGATCACGCCGGGCGCGATGGCCTTGATGTCCGGATGCGGCGGCACCACCGCGTAGAGGCCGAACGGAGCGCCTTCCAGCAGGGCACGGTTGGCTTCCAGGTATTTCAGCAGGTCGATGCGAAAATCATCCAGGGTGAATTCGGCGAGCGAGACGCTGTCGTCCAGATCTTCGAGATCGAGGATCTCGTCCTTGAGCCGCACCAGCTGGCGATCCCGATAGCGCAGATCGTCCTTGATCAGGTCTTCCAGCTCTTCGGGCTTGAGCAGATTGTCCTCGGCGGTGGCGGCGATATCCACCAGGGCCATGCGCGCCTCGACCCGGTGCTTGAGGCTGATGTAGCGGTCCAGGTTCGGCGTCGGCCAGAAATTCACCAGCTGAATCGAAGGATTCAGGCTGCCGATGCGGTCGATGCGGCCGAAGCGCTGGATGATGCGCACCGGGTTCCAGGGATGTCGTAATTCACCAGATAGTCGCAGTCCTGGAGGTTCTGCCCCTCGGAGATGCAGTCCGTGGCGATCAGCAGATCGATCTCCCCCTGCTGGGGCAGCGACGGGATCTTCTCGCGGCGTTTGGCCAGGGGCGCGAAGTTGGCGAGGATATGGTTGAACTCGCTGCTGTGCCGGTACCCCTCGGGACGGAACGTGGTCCGGTTGTCACCGCCTCCGGTGACCAGGGCGGCATGGATGCCGAGTTCCGCCCGCGCCCATTCGTGCAGCTGCTCATAGAGGTATTCGGCGGTGTCGGAAAACGCCGTGAACACCAGCGCCTTGCGGTTGGGCCGGTTCAGCTTGTTCAGGGTCGGCTCGCGGACCTTGGCGGCGATCAGGGCCTTGAGTTCGGCCAGCTTGGCATCGCGCGGCGACGCAACATCCCTGGCCTGGAGATACAGCCCGTTGAGCTGGCGTTTGTCCTCGTGCAGCGCCGCCAGCCAGCGGTCCACGTCCAGATGCACGGTTTTGAAAGTGAGCTTCTTGCCGACTTCCAGGGCCTCGCGCAGCTCTTCGTCTTCCAGCTCCTCGGGTTCCAGAGTCTCCGGGTCCAGTTCCGGATTCCGATCCTGGAATGCCTTGAACGTGGCGAGGCGCCGCTCCAGCGCTTCGATCTTGGCTATCGTGCGCTGCATGGTCAGGGCGAAGGAATGCACCGAACTCTCCAGGCGCTTGAGGAAGTTGACCTTCATCATGCCGATGAGGAAATCCTCGCGCTGGGCCTGGGTGAAGTTGCCCACTCTCTGGGCGTATTCCGCTCGAACCGCGTCCGGCAAATCGTCGCGCAGAAACCGCGACGGATTGAACAGGGACAGGGTGTAGCCGTCGATTTCCGTGCTGAGCTTGTCGTAGGACAGAAAAAGTCCGCGGGTATCGATGCCCGGCGAGCGGGTCACCGGCCTGAGCCGCTCGGGAAACCGGCCAAGCCGGGCCATCTCGTGCCGGTAGTGGGTCTGGATATGGCGGCGGGCGCGGGCGATGGTCAGCTCGTCCAGTAGCTTGAAGAAATCCGCGCCGAGCCGGGGTAGCAAATCGGCGGTCTTGCGCCGCTCGGCAGCTTGTTTCGCCCAGACCGTGAAATGCCCCTGGGCCTGGCGCAGTGTCTCCTTGAGATTGGCGACGCCGATCGTGTCCTTGAACGCGTATCGCTGCCCGCGGTGATGAAGTAGATCTGGTTGCGCAGATCCTTCAAATCATTGTTGACCGGGGTGGCGGACAGCAGTAGCACCTTGGTGCGAACGCCCGACTTGACGATGTCCTGCATCAACCGTGCATAGCGGCTGCGGCGGATGAGCGCGCCGGATTCGTCGCGCCGCCCCGGGGTGTTGTTGCGGAAGTTGTGGGATTCGTCGATTACCACCAGATCGTAGTTGCCCCAGTTCAGGGTTTCCAGGTTGATATCCCCGCAATAGCCCCGCTCGCGACTCAGATCGGTATGCGACAGCACATCGTAGCGGAAGCGGTCGCCGACGAAGGGATTAAGCTGATCATTGAGCTTGTAGACGGTCCAGTTCTCGCGCAGTTTCTTGGGGCAGAGCACCAGGACCCGCTCGTTGCGCAGTTCGAAATACTGGATCACCGCCAGGGCCGAATAGGTCTTGCCCAGACCGACGCTGTCGGCGAGGATGCAGCCATTGTGTTCCAGGATCTTGTTGATGATCCCCTTGACGCCGTCCTTCTGGAACTCGAACAGGGTTTTCCAGATCTCCGTGTCCAGCAAGGTCGTCCTATCGAGGTCGGCTGCCACCCTGCCGGCATCGCCGAGATACTTCTCGAACAGATGGAACAGGGTCTTGTAATAGATGAATTCCGGGGTGTGGTTCTGATACAGCTGCCCCAGATAGCGCAGCACCTCGTCCTTCACGTCCTCGACCAGCCGCGCGTCGTTCCAGAGGGCCTCGAACCAGGCTTTCAGGTCCGCGCGATCCCGGTCGCTGTCCACCACCAGATCGAGTTCGATGTTGCTGTTGCCCGAGAGACCCAGACCGCGCGTGGTGAAGTTGGAACTGCCCAGAATCGCCCGCTCCACGCCGTTGGAGGCGACGTGATACATCTTGCCGTGAAGGAAACCGGCTTGTCTGACCGAGCGGATGGAAACCCGGGCGCGAATCCACTCGGCGCACTCCCTGGCGACGCGCTTCTGCTGGAGCGTGTTGCCGAGTTCCAGCCCGGAGGCGTTGAGGATGAAGGCCTTTTTTTCGGTCTTGTCCGGGTCCAGGGAGCGGACGAAGCGCGGTTCGCCGAACAGGAAATCCATGTGCTCGATACGGGCCAGCGCGTTCTTGAGCGCGTCGTAGGCGTGGATCGTGAAGAACGCCGATACCACGGACAGCCGGGAGCCATCCCGGATATGGGTTTCGAGAAACTCGGCGACCGTGCCGCGCGCATGATTGTCCCGGATGCCGGAGCCGAGAACGGGGGTCATGATCCGATCGGTCCGGGCATCCGCCATCCCTCTGTTACCTCCGGCTCAGAACAGCAGATCTTCCGGCCTGATCAGCAGGTAGTGATCGACCATCAGGGCGGCGAACAGCGCGAACAGATAGACGATGGAATACCCGAAGATGGGCATGGCCAGCTTGTCGTTGCCACTGGCGTAGAGTCGCCCGGCCAGCCACAGGAAGCGCCCGCCCAGCAGCAGGGCGCTGGCCAGATAGATCAGGCCGCTCATGCCGATCAGATACGGCAGCAGGGTGACCAGCAGCAGCACGATGGTGTACAGCAGGATATGCAGCCGGGTGAATTCCACCCCGTGGGTGACCGGCAGCATGGGGATGTCTACCGCGGCGTATTCCTTGCGCCGATGGATGGCCAGGGTCCAGAAATGCGGCGGGGTCCAGACGAACACGATCAGGAACAGCAGCAGCGCGCCGGGCTCGATCTGTCCGCTGACCGCCACCCAGCCCAGCAGCGGCGGCGCGGCGCCAGCGGCGCCGCCGATCACGATGTTCTGCGGCGTGGCGCGCTTGAGAAACATGGTGTAAATCACCGCGTAGCCGATCAGCGAGCCGAAGGTCAGCACGGCGCACAGCCAGTTGGTGAAACCCAGCAGCAGCACCATGCCCAGCGCCCCGATCAGGGCGGCGAAGATCAGTACCTGGGGGGCTTCCAGCTGTCCGCTGGGCAGCGGCCGGCGGCGGGTACGCGCCATGATGGCGTCGATGCGCCGATCGACCAGATGGTTGAGCGCGGCGGCGGCGCCGGCAACCAGGGCAATGCCCAGCGAACCGAAGATCAGCACCTCCCGGGGCACCATGCGCTCGGTGGCGAGAAACATGCCGACCATGGCGGTGAAGGTGATCAAGGCCACCACCTTGGGCTTGGTCAGTTCGAAATAGTCCCGCCAGTGGCGGCGGAGCCCTCGGGGTATGACTTGGGTATTCATCTCGCCTCTCCAAGGCCCAGCTTGAGCGTTATCCGACCGGCAATATACCGCATCGGCCACATCCCTCCCAGCCAAGCCATCAGCCTATCCGCGAGTATTTGAGCAGCCGTTCGATATCGTCGAGGATATCGCCCGGCGGAATGTCGAGAGTATAACGCAGTACCAGATTGCCCAGCGGATCGATCAGATAGATGGCGTCGTCCGGCGTGGCGTCAGCGCTTGCCGGATCGGCGAACGGAGCATGGAACAGCTGCC
>CAYMHN010000112.1:7984-8695 GCA_964390235.1 uncultured Candidatus Competibacteraceae bacterium | reverse complement strand
CCGACACCGCCTCAGATGCGCGCTACCCACCACCCTCATGAATGATCTGGGCTAGCCGCTGGAATAGATCTTCATAACCCTGGACCATGATCTGCCGCGAGTAGTGGCGTTCGACGACGGCGCGGCCACGGCTGCGGGCCGAGACGGCTTGCTGCATCGCGTTGCCCACGGCAGCCGTGTCAGAAGGGTCGACACCGTAAACACCTTCGACCTCCTCAAGGAATTCGACTAGGTTCTTGGATGCGACAACAGGCAGATTCATCGACATCGCCTCGAGGATGTTCAATGGAAAGCCTTCCTCCCGAATCGAGGTGAAAACGAAGGCATTGCCAAGGCTGAGCCAACGCGGCATTTCATCGTTATCGATCTGGCCGACGAACCTCACCCGGTCCGCGATCCCCAGGGCTTGGGCCTGGCGCTCCAGATTGCCGCGTTCGGGACCGTCGCCAAGGATGACGAAGACGATATCGCCGGCTCCGATCGCGGCGAAGGCGCTCAGGGCGAGATGCGCCCCTTTCTGCTGGTGCAATCGCGATGCCCAAACCAGCACCTTGGCCGCTTGTGGTATGGCCAGCTGTCGTGCCAACTCCGTTCCGCCCCCCGCACCGGGGCGGTATTTCGCTGTATCCACCCCATTAGGAATCATCACCAGCTTATCTCGAGGCAGCACGAGTCGAATCAGCGGGTGGCGCAGCGCCGCGTAGGCCATAG
>CAYMHN010000112.1:0-7974 GCA_964390235.1 uncultured Candidatus Competibacteraceae bacterium | reverse complement strand
ATCGTCGATACATCCCGAGATCCCACGGTATCCAGCACAGATCACGCACGGTATGGAGGGCGGCAGCCAAGCGCCTAGTGCGGAGCTTCGAACGAATCTCTGCAATGGATGTGCCATGGGCTTGCAGGACCGCAGGCGCCGCGCCCAGCAAAGGGAGCACGGACCAGGCACCTGCACTGACGCTGAGCACAACATCCGGCTTGAGGCGATCCTCTCGAGTACGCAGGTAGGCGGCGCGGCTCTCCCGCCACCAGCTCCTGGAATACCGCGCAGGTCTGGTGCGATGCAGATGCTCAACTGCGAGACGGTCGGACAGTTCAGGGGGAATGACGGAATGCCGACCATCGCCGGTCGCCGTCGTAACGACTTTGACCTGGTGACCCCGTTCCGCCAAACCTGTGGCGACGTCCCAGGCAACCCGTTGCATCCCCCCAATGCCGTGACAAGGGAGCGAGCGTGAGAAGCACAAGATGTTCATCTAGACGATCTCAGCGGTGCTGTCGGCGATCTCGGATAGCGGTGAAATCTGAGGATTGCGCGGACGGCGCGCTCGGTCAAGGCAGGCGCCGCATCAAAGCAGCCGGTGTGCCGGACCAAGGACATCGGCCGCACGGCTGGTCTGGCCAGCATGGTGCGCCTGGGCCGGCGGCACGCCGCCGCTTGTCACTGCGGCGCCAGATGCGGTAGAGGTTGACGCATCCCTTGCCAGGCACGGGGGACCAAAATGGAACGGTTTGCCCGGCGACAAGGGCTTCAACTGATGCTGGGGGCGGCGCATGCGGTTGTGCTTGCCGCGACCGGCTGCCAAGTCCGCCCCTCCCCCGCGCCCTATGACGGAGTGGTGGTCCGATCCGCCCGCCCGCCGACGGTGCGCAGAGTTGGCGCCTACACTCCGTTCCCGTTCGTCACAACCTCGAACCCGCCGCTCGATCACACAGGGGTGGCAAGCCGTCCTGGTTACAGCCCGAGCGACCCGAGGAGCGCCTCGGTGGTCGATCCGATGTCGGGCATCGAGATCTTTCGGGTCGGCGGAAACAGGGGCGCGCAACTGCTCATCGACGGCGTGACCGACAGCGGTCTCGTTTTCCCGCGCATACTGCGCAACGAAAACCTGCCGAACATGGACAAGGTCTGGAACGCAGACGGATCACTCCTGATGATCGATCGTCGCTTCGAGCGGAGCGGCGACCCCGGCAACAGCGCGTCGTCGTACATTATCGACGTCCACGGCGCATACGGGGCCGGAGCGCCGTGGCGCATCTTGCGCGCGTCAGGGTCCTCAGGACTTGGTGATGGTGTCGGCCGCTATTGGATATGGGACCCGAACAATCCGCTGCGCGCCTTCGTGCTTCGCGACAACGGCAACGTAGACGAGTGGTGGCCGGTCGGTGGCCAAGACCATTCGGTAGGCGAGGTGAATCATCTATTCAACATACCTTCGGTCGCCCGGCGCAGCCTGGGGTCTTTCCAAGGGAGAAGAGTGCAATTACAGACGAGTTACGATGGACGCTACTATGTGGCTGGTTGTCGAGAGACGACTGGGTCTGAGCGCTGGGGCGGGATCAGGGTGGACCTGATTGCTGGCGAGGCGGCAGGTCCGTTCATTCCGACGCCTGATACCGACCTTCCACAGGACGCCTTTCGAACCACGCAGGGAACTTCCGCGATCGGACTCTACACCTACTTCGCGCGCCGTGGCAATCGCCATCGGTTCTTCAATACGGCGACCGGCGTTCTGGTTTCCGACACTTTGAGTGTAGATGGCGCTGGGATCTCCCACGTTGACTTCACCATCGTAAACGGCAGGGAGTACCTTGTGGGGATGCGTGACAGTAAGACGGGCTGGCGTATGTTCGACGTCGCGAATAGCTCATACCTGGTTAAAGGCAAATTTCCCGGCGCCAATCCTCAGCACACCAACACACGGGCCAGCCTTGACCGATTCGAGATGCACGGTGCTAGGGAGGGCGCGACCGGCGTTCGTTACGCCATCTGGACGCGATCAGGCCCGCGGGGTGGGCATCCTCGGGCGATCCTAGGTGTGCGCATGGGACCTCACGATGAAGACGTGGTGCGTTATATTTGCAACCATCGGAGCGTGCGTGCGGACAATGCGAGCGAGGTCCATCCGCAGATAACTCGGGATGCTCGGTTTATCGTTTTCAACTCCAATTGGGCCGAACCGAGTGGTCATGATGATGGGCAGTGCCATCCCTATGTTATCCCACTCCCGGCGGCGTGGTACAGCCCGAGCAACGACGGGTCTTGAAACCCGAGCAGGCTGTCCCCCGATCTTCCGCCCTGTCCTCCACGGCCCCAAGTCGCGCCTCATGCGTCAGCCTTAAGAAGTACGAGCCCAGCTATTCTGCATCATATCGCAACATATTCATGTATCTTGAACATATAGTATTGATACGAGATAAGTTGCGACCGCCGAAGAACGCATCTATACTTACGCTCTTGTCCGATACTACCTGATACTGCACATTGACGTACGGCGCGATATCTCTTACGACGGGAAGATTCAAGGCGCATGCGATAGAGTGAACAGACTGTACTTTGTCCTGCAGAAAATCTTCGTATCGGATCAAGACATAGCGATGCGGATTCCTAAAGTAGACTGCTGCCGCGGCATTCCACCTGTGTGCTAGTACATCTACGTAATGGGTGTAGTCGGAATCCAGATCACGCCCTTCCAGGATTGCATGCCAGGTTGGATTAGGCAGCCAAGCATCACCGAGTGAGAGCCAATCGAGATCGCCAGGGATGGACAATCTAGCTAGCGAACTTCGTATGTTTGCACGAGGATCTCTAACAACAAAGACTGCCTTATTGCATGCGAAATGATCCATAAGTTTGTCGGCGACGAAGGTTAAATTAGGTTCTTTGATGATAGCTTTAGATAGTGGATAGCTGTTCGACGCCACGAAGCGATCGATGCTTAATTCCCCGCGCAAGAGCCTGCCCAAGTGTGGCTCGCGCGCCCCGTGAAAATCCAATGTTGCTGCTAGACCGGTGGCGCGCGATAGCAACGCAGCGATAGCTGTCGTGCCAGATTTCTGGTTGCCGAATACGAATACAGGTTCGGCGACAGGGGATGCGAACAGGCTTCGTACCGACTCCACAGCTGACATGACGGAGTCCACCAGCACCGTCCGCGAGCGGCGATAGAGCGATGGCTTCGTGGGCAGTACTGCACGCACGCCAGATACCTTCAGCCGAGACGCCTTATCTTGCGCCTCCGCCGTCCCCGGTCAGCTCCGCCATGGCGATGCTTGCGGCGCAGTGGATGCGCCGCAACTCGAAGGGGCGTCGGCCGAGCCGTCAGGCTCCGACGGATCGCGGTTCATTTTTCCTTGGCTCGGCGATGAACATGACCGAGGGGGCAAGCCATTTCGGCAGGAACCGAAACGGCATCGATCGACTCTTGCGGATCGGGGCATTGTGCCGGATGGTCTGTTCCAGCCAGTACCAATTGAACCCCAGGTGACGAACGCCATGGGCTGGCAGCTTGTTGAGATTGTACAGGCCGGCCCACCAAGCGTAGCGCCACGTATAGCCGGGGCCCCGCGCCGTGTAGCCCATGAGCTTGGAGCCCAAGAATTTCACCCAGATGGCCGGTCCGATCTCGATCGGGACCGAGACGACGAAGAAACGCGGGCGCACGATGTGCGCCACATTCTCCACGATCCTGACGACGAGGTGTTCAGGAATGTGCTCGAAGGCCTCCAGCGCGAACACGATATCTGCGGAATTCGGCTGGAAAATCTGTGGGTCGGCAGCGTCACCACAGACAAACGCGCAGCGGTCGTGCTGCCCGTAGCGCGCCCGCGCGGCCGCGATCATCTCCTCGTCGAGGTCGACGCCGCGGTAGCGGATATCGAAATGTTCGCTGAGGAGCCCGTAGGCCTTACCGACACCGCAGCCCAGCTCTAAGGCGTCGATGGGTCGATCGGGAACCTCTGTGGCGAGTTCCCCAACGACATCCAGCAGGTTTCGGAAGCGAAACGAATGGAGATAGCGGGTGATGGCATTGAAGTTCTGCGCGGCTTCGTACTTCTCTGCCTTAGAGACAGCATCCGTCATGAGGTGAGCGCCAAGATTGATGTTGCGGCATACCACCAGCAGCGATCCAGAGGTTCTGCCACGACTGCGGCAGCTACTCCCGCGGCCACGCCGCAAAGGCCACCGCGGCGGCACGGATAAGATCATGACGTCGTGCCCCGCGCTCGCGTGCTCATCGCTTCATAGGGATGGCGCGAACAGGCGTCAAGCGGGCGGGCTCGGGGGCTCCGACCCTGGCCACGCAATGGTCAGGATTGGACAAAGCGGCAACCCGACCCTGCTCAGCGGGCCAACGCAGTCCTGGCGAGATCGACGATCGCCTGACGACGCAGCACGCCGTAGAGACCACCATAAAGGACGGCGCCGAGGACGATCAGACCAACCATGCCGGAGAGGCTTTGCAGGCTGAGCAGGCGCAGGGCAAGATACACGGTTGCAGCCATGATCAATGCGAAGGCGAGCGGCGTGCCGACCTGCCGCAGCCAGTCCCGCAGGCAGGGCCCCAGCAGCGGGCGCTGCACGAGCCAGTAGATGCCGGCGAGCGTCAGTACCTGAAGCCCGGCGAGGACCGCGGTCGTGATGATGATCGAGCCACTCTGCACCGCTACATACAGGACCGGAAGCTGCACCGCGGTGGAGATCACGGACCATCGCAAGCCGAGATCGGGCCGGCCGCGAGCGACAATCAGGGCACCCGTCGGATTTCCTGTAGCGCGCACGACTCCGACCACTGCCAGGATCTGCGCGAGCGTGACGGCCGGCGCCCATTGTGGTCCGAAAACCATCGGCAGAAAGATCGGAGCGATCGCCGCAAAGCCAATGATCAGCGGCATGTTGACCATCGACGTCAGCCCGATCAGGCTGAGAAACCCGCGGCGCAGCCGCGCCAGGTCGTCCTGAACGGTCGCCAGGATCGGCGCAAACACCTGCGTCATGATCGGATTGATTAAGTAGACCGGTTGGACCACGATGTTCCAGGCCAGTGTATAATAGCCGAGGATCTCAGCGCCCAAAAATGCGCCGATCAGGATCTGATCGGCTCGTGAAGACAGATAATTGATGAAGCGGCTAGCGACTTGATACCCGCCGAAACCGACGAAATATTTGGCTGACTGGAAGCTCAGATAAAGGCGTGGTCGCCAGCTCCGGCTGCCGACCAGGATAAGCAAAGCGCAGCGCACGACATTGGTCGCCAACAGCCCAAAGATCAGCGCCGCCACCTTGTGGCCCGCCCAGGCGGCGGCGAGCGTGCCCACCGGCCCGGCTATCGCGGCACAGATCTCGATCGTGGCCAGTGCTCCGAACTGCAGCTGCTTGCGCAACAGGGTGGCGTACATCAGGCCAAAGGGCACGATCATGAAGCTCAGCGCGCCGAGTGCCACCAGGGTCCGCAGGCGGGCTTCGCCGTACGCCCAGGCCACCAGGGGCGCCCCGACCACGGCGGCGGCGCCATACAATGTTATGCCGAGCGCCACGCTGATCCAATAGACCGAGGCGAGCTCCTCGGGGCTCATCTGCTGCCGATGAATGATGCCTAAAGTGAAGCCCCCGTCTGCAAAGACCCGGAGAAACCCGATCACCAGCACGACGATGGCAAAGAGCCCCAGTTCCTCCGGCGAGACGATCTGGGTCGCGATGTAGAGCTGCAGCAGCTGGGCCGCGATGGTCACCAGGGCCGACAGCGTGGTCCATCGAACGCCCTTGGCCGCGATCGCCCGTAGTGAGCGTGCCAAAGATGGCTTCCTCAGCTACGCCGTCGGTGGCGCCCGCCAGCGCGGCTGATAGCGGACTACCCCGCGTGTCCGTCGGGCACCAATCGCATCCGAATCAGTGGCTGGCGGACCGGGTGACCGCGAGGGACTCGGCGCCCGGCTGATAACCGGCGCGTGCGGTGCCGGCGTCGCGACCATCGGCTGTGTGCTCGTCGATCGGGCGTAGTAGGCAAGGCCGAACACCAGCCCCAGGACGACCCACAGCATGGTGGCTCGAAGGCCCTGGTGGGTCATGCCATAGGCCCAGATGGGCAGCGAATAGAGCATGTGTGCCAGGGGTGCACGCCGGAACACCACCGCCAAAAAGGCGAGGAACAGGGCAAAGCCCACAATGCCGTAAGAAAACAGGACTGTGCCGAGGGTGGAGTGCAGCTCCATGCCACGCTGGCGGGCGTTGATCGGCCCGGCGAAGCGCCAATCCGCACCCTCGCCCGCCCCGAATACCAAGTACTCAGGGTAGCGCCAGATGCGATTGTAACCTCGCCCGGCGAGCGAGTCGTCGCCCTGCTTGCCGAGGCTATCGAAGCGGTGCACGACCTTGCCGGTCATTCCCTCCGACGAGAGGCGGTCGAGCAGGGCGGTGTCGGCGAATGCGAGCGTCATGCCTGCGAGGATTACGCAAAGGAGCGCCGCTTTCGTCGACCGGGTGAGGCGCTGGCAGACCAAGGCGAGCGACAGGAGGAGGGCGAATGCCAGCATCGCTCCCTTGGACAGCGACGCCATCGTCAGATAGCCCGCGCCGCACAGCACGGCCAAGTTGAGCAAGCTCATCCTCTGGTCGCGCTGAAGTACCAACAGGCAGATGCCGACCAAGAGCGCCCAGTAACCGAGCTGGTTGGGGTTGTTGAAGGTGCCGAGAGATCGGTACGTGCCGCCCGGCAACACGAGCAGGGCGATGATTTCGAGCACGATCGCGCTCGCCAAGGCGAACTGGCATATCAGGACGAAGCGTTCGCGAAACTCCTTCAGCAGGCTGACGACCAGCACGAAGGAGCCAAAGTTGTAGGCATAGTACAATGGAGTGAATAGAGTCCTGGTTGAAGAGTAATGAGACCACAAGTACAGATTGACGATGGCTACGTAGCCGAGGAACAACCCCGCCACCAGCAGGAGATCTCGGTGCACGGGAGGTGTGACGACATATCCAGTTGCCAGTATGAGAATGAGGAATGCGATGAGGAAGTCCGCCGGCTGCGGCAACCCAGCGTCGAACACGTATATCGGGGAAAGCACCAGAGAGATCGCGAACAGCGCAAGATAGACATTCTTGACCATGGAGCGATCCTACGTGGCGCCGGGTCGGCAACTTGGCTGTGGCGGTCGAGCGTTGCATGGGATGCAGGCGCGCATTCATCCCCCGTACGCCACCGGGCGCGCAGGGCAAATGAACCTGCTCGGAACCCCGACCCACTCTAGCTAAGCTGATCCCGGCGCGACGGTCAAGCAACCCGCAGGTGGTGCTGGTTGGCGCCGCGTTGGTCGACAGGTGGCCGATGGCTGCGGCTCACGCGCTCAGACATCCTGTTCCAAGGAGCGGGCCAACAAGCGTCGCGCCAGACGCTTCAGGCTGTCCGGCAGCGACCAGTACATATAGCGGCCGAGGGGATAGACGCGGGTCCAGAACGGCAGGCGGAGCGTTCGGATCGCGAGCATTTGGCTCTGCGCCAGCTCAAGCTGGCTGGTGCGGTAGGCGAAGGTACGCTTCCAGTAGCTCTCGGGATAGATGAAGTGCTCGCCGAGCAGGGTCTGCAGGCTGGCAAAACGCCAGCCGAGCGCGCCGAGCGCGATCCACAGCCGAAAATCGATCAGCATGTCGACCGAGGGGTAACCGCCGGCCTGCCGCCAGGCCGCCTTGCGGAACATGACGACGGTGTGGGCGAACGGAATCCGACTCGCCATGGCGCGCACGATCTGCGCATGGTCCGCGGGCGGCATGCGCTGGTAGCGTTCACCGCGCCGCTCATCGACCACCAGATAGTGCGCGCCGACCACCCCGACCTCGGGATGGGCGTCCAGGAAAGCGGCCTGGAGGCGCAGCCGGTCGGGGCGACTCGCATCGTCGAAGTCTTGGTTCGCGACGTACTCCGCCCGCGCCTGCTCGACTGCCAGATTGAGCGCCCGCGCCCGGCCGAGCCGC
>CAYMHN010000111.1:0-8901 GCA_964390235.1 uncultured Candidatus Competibacteraceae bacterium | reverse complement strand
GGCAGGCGGTGGGGGAGCGGGTTTGTTCGGGGGTGCCGGTGTGGGGGTCGGATCGGGAACCGGTTTCGTCGTCGAGGCGGACGCTGGGCTTGGAGCATGCGGCGGCAGCGGGCGAGTGGCGTCGCTGGCCTCGGGCTGCTCGCTGCGCGGTTCGGGAATGACCTGCAGATCGGTGTGCAGCTGCTGGCAGGCGGTACGCAAATCCTCGACGAACTGCTCGGCGATGGTATAGCGCTGGTCCGGATCCTTGGCCAGCAGCTTGTCCAGCACCGGCTGCAAGGGAGCCAGGGATTCCGGCAAGCGCGGGAGCGGCGCGCTGACATGCAGTTGGGCAAGGGTAAAACTGTCCGCTGCGCGATAGGGCAACTCGCCAGTCAGCATCTCGTAGAGAATGATGCCCAGACTGTAGAGATCGGAGCGCGAGTCCAGCGGCAGTCCCTTGGCCTGCTCCGGGCTCATGTAGTTGGGACTGCCGAAAGTGGTGCCCGGCATGGTCAGCTGACTGGCGCCGACGCCTGCCTTGGCGATGCCGAAATCCGTGATCACCGGCTCGCCACTTTCGCGAAACAGGATGTTGTGGGGTTTGATGTCGCGGTGGACGACATGACGGCTATGCGCATAAGCCAGCCCCCGGCCCAATTGCTCGGCGATGTTGAGGCTGCGCTCCAGCGTCATCCCCTGGCGGATCTGCTGCTTGAGGGTTCCACCCGGCAGAAATTCCATGGCCAGGTAATAGTGACCGTTATCGACCCCGGTATCGTAGACCGTGACGATCTGCGGATCGTTGAGCCGGGCGGTGATCGGCCCTTCCTCGAGAAACCGCTGAGTCAGGGCGGGTTCGCTCGCGAAGTCGGGCTTCATTACCTTGAGGGCGATGTGTCGGCCCAGGGTCTCCTGAACCGCCAGATAAACGGTTGCCATGCCGCCCTGGCCGATGACCCGTTCGATGCGATAGCCTTTGATTTCCACCATAGCCATACCCGTAGATGCTGCCGGACCGGACCATCCGGATTGCCGCTTGCCTTCAGGCTAGTATACCCTTGTCCAGATTAACAGCCCCCGGCTTGGAGGAATGAACGTATGGGTGTTTTCAGGGATACCCATGCTTGCTGATGCCACCATGAGCGCGCTCGCCGCCGGCGCCGATGAGCAGCGGCTCGACGACTGGCGCCAACGGGCACTGGCCCTGGAGACCGAACTGGGGCGGGCGGTCATCGGCCAGGCTCGCCTGCTGCGACTGCTGACCATCGCCGTGTTCGCGCGCGGCCACGCCTTGCTGGAAGGCGATGTCGGGGTCGGCAAGACCACCGTGTTGCGGGCCTTGGCAAGGACCCTGGGCGGAGCCTATGCCCGCATCGAGGGCACCGTCGATTTGATGCCGGCCGATCTCATCTACCACACCTACATCGACGAGCAAGGCCGACCGGCCGTGATGCCGGGACCCTTGCTGGCCCCTGGCGAGCATCTGGCGACCTTCTTCTTCAATGAAGTCAATCGGGCCAGACCACAGGTGCATGCCCTTTTGTTACGGGTCATGGCCGAGCGCAGTACCAGTGCGTTCAATCGCGAGTATTCCTTTCCGCACTTGCAGGTGTTCGCCGACCGTAACCGGGTCGAGCGCGAGGAGACTTTCGAGTTGCCCGTAGCCGCCCGGGACCGGTTTCTGATGGAAATCCCGGTGGGCTTGCCCGACGATGTGGAGCTGCAGCGCGAACTGATGTTCGACCCTCGGTTTCATGATGTCGATGAACTGATCGGATCGCTGCGCCCGGCGCTGCTGCCCTACACGGAGCTGAACACCATTGCCGCCTGTATTCAGCGGACGGTGCAGGCCAGCCCGGCCTTGCAGAACTATGCCTTGGACGTGGCTCGGGCTACCCGCGAGCCCGAGCGCTTCGACATCCGTCTCGACGGGGCGACCGGACGGGAGCTGATCGTCGCCGGACTGAGCCCGCGCGGCATGAGTCAATGGCTGCGCGCTGCCCGGGTTGCCGCCTGGCTGGCCGGGCGCGATTACCTGCTGCCCGAGGATCTGCTGACAGTGCTGCATGAATGCGTCGCTCACCGCATCGTCCTGGCGCCGATATTCGAACTGCGCCGGCAAGAGTTCGCCCCGGCGCTGGTCGAGGCGATCACCCACCGGGTGCCGGCACCCTGACCGTGAGCGTGTTCTACCGGATCAGCTGGCGTACGTCAGATGCCCGGGTGGGTGCGCACCCTTCGCGCCAGACCGGAAGCGGCAGCGCATTCAGTCATCATGCCGGTCTGTTGGAGGCCCCCGATCCACGCCGGCTGGATGTCCACGCCAGTCTGCGCGATCCCTTCGACCGCCTGCGATTTCGAGTCTATCGGCAGACCGGTCCGGTCCCGGTGATCCTCATCGCCGATCTGTCGGCCTCGATGGGATTTCACGGACGCGGCGACAAACTGCGGGTGGTGGCCGATCTGTGTACCGCACTGGCCGAGGCGGCTTGGCAGACCGGCGATCCGTTCGGCTTCATCGGCTGCGACGATGGCCTGCGCGGCGACTGGTTGCAGTTGCCGCGTCTGCAACGCGGCACGGGAGCGGCACTGGCGGAACGACTGCGCGATTTCGTCCCGACCGCTGCCAGTGCCGAGGGTCTGCTGCAAGCCCCGAATGTCCTGGGGCGTCGCCGGTCCCTGGTCTTTCTGGTATCGGATTTCCACCTGCCGGATCGTTTGCTGGAGCGGCTGCTGGCCGCGCTGAGCCGCCATGACGTGGTGCCGACGATCTGTTGGGACGAGGCGGAGTATCGGGATCTGCCCCGGTTCGGCTGGGCGCGGCTGCGGGATCCCGAGACCGGACGCGAGCACGGGTTGTTGCTGCGCCCTCGGCTGCGCCAGCGCATCCAGGCGCGCTTTGCCGAGCGTCGTTCGCAGCTGGAAGCCCTGCTGCGTCGTCATGGTCGACGCCCCCTGTATCTGAGCAGCCGCTTCGAACCCGGCGATGTGACCCGTTATTTCCATGGCTAGTTGGCTCCTGCTGTTGCTGACCCTGTTGTTCGCCATACCAGCAACCGCGCAGGTGGCCATCCGCGATATCCGCATCGAGACGCCCCGCGACTACGGTTATGTGATCGGTGACCGGATCAGCCACCGGATCGAGCTGCAACTGAACGATCCCTACCGGCTTGCCGCCGACGGTCTACCGGAACCGGGGCGGATCGATCACTGGTTGGCGCTTGAACCGCCCCGGGTCGAGGAACAGCGGGATGTAAGCGGTATCATCTATCGAATCGAACTGGACTATCAGCTGATCAATCTCGATCCGACCATGCAGCGGCTGACCCTACCCGGACTGCGGTTGGGTATCAGCGACGGCCGGCGCAGATTCAGCACCCTGGTGCCGGAGTGGACGTTCGGGGTGGCCTGGCTCAGCGATCCCGCCCAGCCCGCCAGCCGCTTGCAGCCCGACCTCCCGCCACCACCACTGGTGCCACCGGGGCGCGAACTGACCCTGGCCGGCAGCGGTCTGCTGTTGGCACTGCTGCTGCTGGGCTACCGCTATGGTCGGTTGCCCTTGGGCCGACGCTCGGCATTCGCCGCAGCGCTGCGCGAGCTGAAGCGCATGTCGGAACCACCCTGGGACAAGGTTCGGCAGCAGGCGGCACTGCAAATCGTCCATGGTGCTTTCAACCAGGTTGCGGGGGGGACGCTGCTGGTCGGTGAACTGGACCGGTTTCTGAGCAAGCGGCCGGAGTTCGCCGCCTTGCGCGAGCCGATAGGGGCTTTTTTTGCGCTCTCCGAGATACTGTTCTACCAACCGGAGCCGCACCGGGCCAGCGTAGACAAGGCCGCGCTGATCCGCCTCTGCGGACAGTGCCGTGATGCCGAGCGGGGTTTGGCGTGAACCTGGCCTTTGACCGACCCTGGCTGCTGGCTTTACTGCTGCTGTGCCTGCTGCCGCTACTGCTGGATCATCGCCGGCCACTGGCGTATCCGGCCCCCGGTCTGCTGCCGGTCGATCCTTGGTCGCAATGGCTGGGTCTGCTGATCCGGCTCAGTCTGATCGGCGTGATCGCCGCCCTGCTGCTGGGTCTGGCCGGTCTGCACAGACCATCTTTCGACAGCCAGCGACTGGGGCAGGGCGCGGAAATCGTGTTGTTGCTGGATCGCAGCAGCAGCATGGACCAGCCCTTTGCCAGAGCGGGTGCGTTGCTGCAACCGGCACTGGCCGCCCCCCGGGGCGAATCCAAGGAACAGGTGGCGCGCCGCCTGCTGGCGGAATTCATCGAACTACGCAAGGACGATCTGTACGCCATGCTGCTGTTCAGCACCAACCCCATTCCGGTGGTGCCGCTGACCAATCGCGACGATCTGGTCCAGGCGGCCATCGCCGCGGGACGCATCGGGCGCGGTCTGACCAGGACCGAACTTGGTCCCGGAATGATCGTCGGACTGGAGCTGTTCGAGGATCGACCCTATACCGGCTCGCGCGTGGTATTGCTGGTCTCGGACGGCGGTGCCCGGCTGAATGAGACCACCCGGCAACGGATTGTCGAACTGACCCGGCGCAATCGGGTGGCCTTGTATTGGATCTACATTCGCAGCCGCAACAGTCCCGGACTGGATACCGGTCTGAGTGCGGACCTGGCCAGGGAAATCGCCCCGGAACAGCTATTGCACGAATTCTTCCAGACCCTGGAGACTCCCTACCGAGCCTACTCGGCCGAGGACCCGGAGGCCCTGGCTTCGGCGATCGCCGCAGTCAGCCAGCTGCAACAACTGCCCATTCTCCATGAGGATCATGTGCCCCGCCGGGAACTGGCCACTTGGTGCTATGGCCTGGGGCTGATCCTGCTGTTGCCGGTAATTGCCGGTCGCTGGCTGGAGTTGCCGGCATGGCGTTGAAACACATGCTGTCGGCGGTGGCCGTGACGCTGCTGCTCGCGAGTCTGGTGGGCCTGGGCCATTATGGCTGGCGCTGGTGGCAGATCGAGCGCTACAACAGCGCAATCGCCGTGGGCGACTACACGGCTGCCGGGCGCGGTCGCCTGCCGCATAATGCCTTTGCGCGAGCCTATGACTTGCAGCAGCAGGGCAAGCTGTTCGATGCCCTGGTGCTATATCACGAGCTGGCCGAGCAGGGTCCGACCGAATTGGCCGGGTATGCTCGCTTCAATCTGGCCAATCTGCATCTGCACCAGGCTTTGCAGGTGGAAGGCTCCGAGGCCCGCGATCTGCTGCTGCCCCTGGTCGAGTTGGCCAAGACGGCCTACCGCGAACAGTTGCGCCTCGACAGCGGGGACTGGCTGGCGAAATACAATCTGGAACGCGCCCTGCAGCTGCTGCCCGACCCCAGGGTGCAGGCCGCGCGGGACCCGCAGGCACCGTTGCGAGGCCCCCGGTCGGTGATTCGCATCGAAGCCGAGTCACAGGGGCTACCGTGAGACGCTGCTGGCCGCTGTTGCTGGCCCTGCTGCTGCTGACGCTGGCGGTCGGGCTGCCGTCGGTGGAGCTGAATCGCGCCAGCTACCGCTATCTGGTGGTGTTCGACATCACCCAGAGCATGAATGTCGAGGATGCCGGACCCGAAGCCGCGCCGCTGAGCCGCATGGAACTGGCGCGACAAGCGGTGGATCGGGCCGTACAGACCCTGCCCTGTGGTGCCGAGCTGGGCTTCGGACTGTTCACCGGCCACCGGACACTGGTGCTTACGGCGCCGGTCGAAGTCTGCCATCATCGGCGCGAGCTGCGCGCGATGGTGGCCTCGTTCGACTGGACCCTGGCCTGGCTGGCGCGCAGCGAGATCGCCAAGGGACTGTTGAACGCCATACTGGCCGCCGAACTGCTGGGCGAGACCACGCGAGTGGTGTTCATCACCGATGGCCATGAAGCACCGCCCGTGCACCCCGACTACCGTCAGCGGTTTCGCGGCAAACCGGGCGTGATCGGCGGCTTGATCGTGGGTGTCGGCGGCAGCCGTCCGGTACCGATTCCGAAGCTGGACTACAGCGGGGAACTGATCGGCTACTGGCAGGCGAACGAAGTCCAGCAGGTGGACTCCTATAGCCTGGGACGGACCGGCAGCAGCGTGGTCGAGGCCATGGTCGGTGTCGATGCCGGCGATCTGGAAGCGCGGATCCGTCAGGGGAGCGAGCATCTGTCGCAACGCATGGACGAGTATCTGCGGGAGCTGGCCTCCGAAACCGGGCTGAGCTACCACCCGCTGACAGCGGTCGAGATGCTGGCCACCCGGCTACAGGCGACCGATCTGGCGCTGCGCAAGCGGCAGGCCACCGATTTGGGATCGGTTCCGGCGGCGCTGGCGCTGTTGCTGATACTGTCGATCTACTTGCCGCGCCAGCGGCGCGGTCGGAATCAGGCAAGTCCGTGACTTGCGTAGACAAGCACCCGAGCCGGCAAACATACAGTATATGGTTTGCGCGCTGGCCCGGAGCGGGTTCGAGTCGTTCTACAATCCAGTGACACTATCTGATGGGAGAATTCGATGTTTGGTAACGACATGACGATTGCCGGCTTCGATGCCGAACTGTGGCAGGCCATGCAGGCCGAGCGCGTGCGCCAGGAAGAGCATATCGAACTGATCGCCTCCGAGAACTACGCCAGCCCGCGGGTACTGGCGGCTCAGGGCTCGGTGCTGACCAACAAGTATGCCGAAGGTTATCCGGGCAAGCGCTATTACGGCGGCTGCGAGTTCGTCGATATCGCCGAGCAACTGGCCATCGACCGTGCCAAGCAGCTGTTCGGTGCCGCCTATGCCAACGTCCAGCCGCATTCCGGTTCCCAGGCCAATGCCGCCGTGTTCATGGCCCTGATCAAACCGGGCGACACCATCCTGGGCATGAGCCTGGATCACGGCGGCCACCTGACCCATGGCGCCAAGCCGAACTTCTCGGGCAAGATCTACCACGCCGTCCAGTACGGGGTGAACGGCGAGGGTTACATCGACTATGACGAAGTCGAGCGCCTCGCCGTCGAGCACCAGCCCAAGATGATCATCGCCGGTTTCTCGGCCTATGCCCGGGTGCTGGATTTCCCGCGTTTTCGCGAGATCGCCGACCAAGTGGGCGCCTATCTGGTGGTGGACATGGCCCATGTGGCTGGACTGGTCGCCGCCGGAGTCTACCCCAACCCGATACCTTATGCCGATGCCGTCACCAGCACCACCCACAAGACCTTGCGCGGCCCGCGCGGCGGCATCATCCTGGCCCGGTCCAACCCGGGGCTGGAAAAGAAATTCAATGCCCTGGTGTTCCCCGGCAACCAGGGCGGGCCGCTGATGCACGTGATCGCGGCCAAGGCGGTGGCGTTCCTGGAGGCCTTGCAGCCCGAGTTCAAGACCTATCAGCAGCAGACCGTCAAGAACGCCCAGACCATGGCCGAGAGCCTGATCAGCTGCGGCTTCAACATTGTCTCCGGCGGCACCGACAATCATCTGTTCCTGCTCGATCTCAGCGCCAGGGGTATCACCGGCAAGGCCGCCGATGACGCTCTGGGTCGGGCCTATATCACGGTCAACAAGAACACCGTGCCCAATGATCCGCAGTCGCCATTCGTGACCTCGGGTCTGCGCATCGGCTCGCCGGCCATCACCACCCGCGGTTTCAAGGAAGACGAAGCCCGTCAGGTGACCGACTGGATCGCCCGGGTACTGGATTCCATGGGGCCGGACCGGGATGCCGACCCGGCGGTGATCGACCAGGTCAGGACCGAGGTCAAGGCGCTGTGCGCGCGGTTTCCGGTTTATCAAAATTGAAATCCTCGACGTAGGGTGCGCACTGCGCACCACCAGAGCCGGTGCGCGGTGCACACCCTACCAGGGGAGGACTTGAAGCAGGTATCGCCATGACTATCAGTGTCTTCGATCTGTTCAAGATCGGCATCGGTCCCAGTAGTTCGCATACGGTGGGACCGATGCGCGCGGCCCGCGAGTTCACGCTGGCGCTGCGGCAGTCCGGCCAGCTGGCAGCGGTAGCGGCGGTCAAGGCCGAGTTGTACGGCTCGCTGGGCGCCACCGGCAAGGGCCATGGTTCGGACAAGGCCGTGCTGCTCGGCCTGGAAGGCGAGCAGCCCGACCTGATCGACCCGGAGGCGGTGCCGGGCATTCTGGAGCGGATCCGCGGGTCAGGACGCCTCCAGCTGCTCGGCGAGCACGAGATAGCCTTCGCCGAGAAGGATCAACTGATCCTGCACCGGCGCAAAAGCCTGCCGTATCATGCCAACGGCATGCGGTTCCAGGCCCGGGACGCCACCGGCGCCGTGCTGGCGGACAAGGTCTACTACTCGGTCGGCGGCGGCTTCGTGGTCAACGAGGAGGCGTTACAGGGCGAGGATCCACTCAAGACCGATCCCGTCCCGCTGCCGTATCCCTTCCTGTCGGGGGCCGAACTACTGGCCTTATGCGCCGAACACGATCTGCCAATCAGCCGCATCATGCTGGAGAATGAAAAGACCCGGCATGGCGAGGACGAGATCCGCTCCGGGTTGCTGCGCATCTGGCGGGTGATGCAGGACTGCGTGAGCCGCGGCTGCCGCCAGGAGGGCATACTGCCGGGAGGTATGCAGGTGCGCCGCAGGGCGGCCGATCTCCACCGCAAGCTGTGCACCCAGCCCGAGGCGGCGCTGCGCGACCCGTTGACCATCCTGGACTGGGTCAATCTGTACGCCCTGGCGGTCAACGAGGAAAACGCCGCCGGCGGCCGGGTGGTGACCGCTCCGACTAACGGCGCGGCGGGGATCATACCCGCGGTACTGCATTACTATATCCGCTTCGTACCCGGCGCCGACGAGCAGGGGGTGGTTCGCTTCCTGCTCACCGCCGCCGCCATTGGCGTGCTGTACAAGGAGAACGCCTCGATCTCGGGCGCCGAAGTCGGCTGCCAGGGCGAGGGCGGTTCGGCCTGCTCGATGGCCGCT
>CAYMHN010000110.1:0-8984 GCA_964390235.1 uncultured Candidatus Competibacteraceae bacterium | reverse complement strand
GTGGACGCTCAGGGCGCCCAGCAGCCGCAGATACAGGCCGTCATCGGCAGCGGTCGACAGGCTGGACATGACCGGATTCCTTCTGTGGTTACCGTCCCAACTATAGCAGCTGATCGGTCAGTGGGAGTCTTTCGGCGGGTTACCGCAGCACCAGCCGCTCCAATGCCGGCAGATAATGCGCCAGCGGCGGTGTGGCCACTTCGGGCACCTTGGCCGCATCGTCCCAGCGCCGCACCCGCACCGCGGCCTGGTGGTACGGGTTACGCTCGAATTCGGCCACCTGGTCCGGATTCATCGGTCCGCCTTGCAAGACCAGGGTCTGGACCGAGGCTGGCGACAGCTGGTCGTGGTAGGCAGGATCGACTGCGCATAAATACCGCTTGGCATCGACGTGCAGCCTTACCGGTTCGACCACCTCGGGTGGGAAGAACGGCGCCAGCACCCGGGCGCCGGCGAGCTGGTGGCGGTTGTCGATGCCCTGTTCGATGTAGTTCTCCGGGAAGTCGTCGGCGTAGTGGCCGATGTCATGGAGCAGAGCGGCGGCGATCAGCGCGGCGTCGGCGTTTTCATACTCGGCCAGTCGCGCGGCTTGCAGCATGTGGGCGGACATGGTCACCGCTTCGCCCAGGTAGGAATCGGCTCCGCGCCGCTCGAAGATATCGCGGATGGTGGCGATGATAGTGGCGTGAGTCGTGTGGGACATGGGATCGATACCGGTGTCGTCGGCTTGGGCAGTGGCGGGTTTCGGCATGTTATGTTAGCTTATTGCATGTTGTGTTAGCTTATTGTACGATGACGCTTGATGTAGGAGGACAGTCATACACAGGCTGCGTCCTGAAATAAATCCATTCGCCATCCAAAACATTCTGAAATCCCAGTCCAGCATAGTGACGCCTCCCGGCCAAGCAGGCCGTGCCATGGTGGAGGTGGTATCGTCACGCGCCTGCTGGAGGCCGAAGCCATCCCCTGGCATTCCTTCGCCAAGTACGAACTCGAGCTCAGGCAGGTCTGGAGGCTTTGAGCCGCTGCTGTGCGAAGAGGCAGCGAGTGACTATTTGCGGCAGTTGCAGCACGAAAACCGACGCTGGATTGCCAATGGTCTGTGGCGAGGAGCTGTCCGGGTGGCCTGAACCGCGCCGTGAGGCTGGTTGAAGCGCAGTTCATCGGTGCGACTCCGAAAGGATGGCATAGGAATTGCTTAGTCAAGGCGTTGATTTCTCCGGCCTGCCTTTGGGGCCGATGGAGCCGGCCACTCGGTGATAGTGGAATCACCAGTGAACCGGAGCGGTTTACGTGGCTTCGACGCCATATTGATTCGAGTAGGCTGGACGCGATAGGACTATGCAGAACTTGATACAGCGAGATTATGCGGATGCGCTCGATTCCTTTCAGGAATCATCAGCGGAGGAGATCGATATTGCCGACCGTCTACCTCCGGCTCTGGTCGAGCGTATCCTCCGGGCTATCGCCGAGGCCGTGGTAGTCACTTCCGCCGACCTGAGCATACTCTGGGTCAACGAGGCTTTCACCCGGATTACCGGCTATCCCTTGGCGGAAATACGGGGCTTGAAGACCTGCGTATTGCGCAGCGGATACCATGACGAGGCGTTCTATGAGGGTGTGCTCGATACCTTGCGCACCGACGGCGTCTGGTTCGGGGAGATGTGGCGACAGCGACGCAACGGAGAGGTCTTCCCGGCCTTGCCCAGCATCACCGCGCTGCGCGACAGCAGAGGAGAAGTCGAGTATTTTGTCGATTTCTTCAACGACATCGGCGGCTACAAGAAACACCAGCAACACATCGAGTTTCTCGCGTATCACGATGCGCTGACCAAACTGCCCAATTGGCATGTTTTGCACTGCCGCTTGACTTCAGCATTGGCCCGCGCCAAGCGTTATAGCAATTATGCGGCCGTGCTATTCGTCGATCTGGACCGATTCAAGCAGATCAACGACACCTACGGACACCTGGCCGGTAACCATCTGTTGTGCTTGGTGGCGGAGCGACTGAAAAGCAGCGTCCGCGAGGTCGATACGGTATCCCGGCTGGGAGGGGATGAGTTCGTGGTGTTGGTCGAGGGTCTGAATTCGCTCGAGTACGCTGGCACGGTGGCTGCGAAGATCATCGCCGCGTTTCAGCAACCTTTTATGCTGGAAGGGAAGTCTCTGTCGGTGACCGCCAGCATCGGTGTCAGCTGCTATCCCGGCGAGGTGGAAAGCGCTGAAGCCCTGTTGGGTCGGGCTGACCGAACCATGTATCTCGCCAAACAGGCGGGGCGGAATATGTATCTCATCGATGGACCAGCGAAGTCGCCAAGGATCATCGATATTTCGCCACCGCCTGCTGCTTGAATCGTATGGTCCGTGTGGCTTCCTCGAAATCGTCCAGGGTCTGGGTCCAGCGGACCCTGGGCCATAGGTAGTCCACCCGGCCGCGGCGCGGGTCCAGGACCGCCGTGTACAGGGTGCCTATCCCTTGTTTGAAATCGGTGGCATAGACCGGCGCGCTCAGAAAGGCTCGGATCAGCTTGGCCGGGTCATCGGTTTCGGTCAGGCGCAGCAGCAACAAGCGTTCGCGCTCGACGGTGGCGGTGGCCCGCGCGTGCTGCGGCCAGTCGACCTGCTCCTGATGATTGGTGGCGACCGCCGTGGTGAGTACCCGGGCGGGTCGATCCGGGCCGATATAGACCGTTTTGAACCGCCCGCCCCGATCCAGCAGGGTGACGTTGTAGGGCATGTGGCTGGGTACCCGCGACAGCACCTCGATCGCTTCGCGGACGGTGGCGCAGAATTCCAGGATGTAACGCAGGATCAGCGGCACGCCGAATCCGTCGCCAACGACTCGCCGGCCGCCGAAGGTCAGCGACACCGCCAGACCCTCGCTGTTGATCCCGTCCAGCACGCCCCACAGGCTGTCGCCGCTGGCGATCACGGTGCGGTCGTTCCAGCGGCTGCGCAGGATGGTGCCCTCCAGCAGTCGCGGGTAATAGTCGTAGTTGCGCACCAGCAGCGGTTCCGGTCCCGACCAGACCGCCTGCGAACAGCCCGATAGATAGGCCGGCGGGCGGTATAGCGACAGGAAGCGGGCTTCCAGGTCGCCACCGCCGGCCAGTTCGACCAGCCGCTCGTAGGTCGGCTGCAGTTCCGGCATGTGCGTGCGCAAGGCCCGTATACAGCCCGCATAGCTGGGCCGGGCGCGTACCCCCTCGCTAAGAAACCAGGCGCGGTAGGCAGCCCAATGCCGCTGGAACAGGTCTTGCCATTTGGCGCCGGGCCGGTCTTCGCTCAGTGCCTCGAAGCTGCATTCCATGAGCGAGGGTTACTTCACCGCCTCAACCAGGGTGTCGGTGCTTTCCGCGCTGATCAGCGGGGTGGTCGGCCCCGGCATCTGCAACGCCGCCTCGGTGAACACCCGAAAGCCCAGTTCCGGGTTGTAGCCGTGGATCTCGCGAGTGTCCAGCGCCTGCATGAAGGCCATGATTTCCTCGCTGATCACCTGACCCGGCACCAGTACCGGAAAACCGGGCGGATAGGGGATGACGAACATCGCCGAGACCACCTCGCGGCCATTGGCGATGACCCGGCGCAGGCCGTTGAGCTTGAGGTATTCGCAGTTCTCGTCCTTGTAGGACATGAAGAACGCCGTGCGCAGATCGCCATCGCGCGTGCCGGGTACCGGATTCGGTCGGAAGCGGTCGTGAAAGCGGCTGAAATCGGGCAGCGGTGGGTTGTCCTGGGTCAGGCTCTGGATCTTCTGGATATGGATCCGCTTCTCGCGCGGACTCCGGTCTTCCTGCTCTTCTTCCAGTTCCTGGGCGATCTTGACCAGGATCTCGATCAGATAGGCCACCGAGCTGCGGGTAGTGCCGATATTGGTCATGAACAGCACGGTGTTGCGGGTGGTCTTGTTGATCTGGATACCGTACTTGTCCATCAGATAATCGTGCTTGAAGGTATCGCCATCGATACCGGTGGCGCCGATGTAAAGGTTCAGATGGCTGGGATCGAGCACGAATTCGTCGGTGCGCCAGGCCTGTTCCATGCGTGCCCAGCCCTTCTCGGCGTCATAGTAGAACTCGATGCCCGAGGGCCGGTATTCGGGAGGCACCAGCTCGCCGACGGTAAGGAAGCGGAAATACTTCTTCAGCAGCGGATGAACGCTGATCGCCTCACGCAAGGCCATGGCCAGTTCGGTCTGGCGTTGCACGAATTCGAAACCCTCCAGCTCCACCTGGCGTCGACCTAGATCCAGCGAGGCCAGAATCTGATAGTTGGGCGAAGTTGAAGTATGGGTCATCAGGGCTTCGTGGAAGGCATCCTCGGCCTTGTGGCGAAAATCCTGGTCGTTGACGTGGATCATCGAACCCTGACGCAGCGCGGTAAGCCGCTTGTGGGTGGATTGGGTAGCGTAGACGCGAATCCGCACCTTGTCCGGGTCCGGTATCAGGCGCTGCTTGAGCCAGGTGTTGTCGTCATCCGGGTCGAGCTGGTCGAACTGCTCGCGAAACGCCAGGTACTTTTCCCGGTAAGCGGCACTGCGGTAGCGTTCGCGCAGCCGGTTGGCGGTGGCCATGCCGGTGCGGCGCCGATAGGTGGGGTGAAAGCGGGCGAAGGCGAACCAGGCCTCGTCCCAGAGAAAGATCAGGTCCGGCTTGATCGCCAGGCATTCCTCCATCACCCGTTCGACATCGTAGATCATGCCGTCGAAAGTGCAGTTGGTCAGCAGCAGCATCTTGACCCGGTCCAGTTCGCCGCTGCGCCGGTAGCCGAGCAGGGTTTGCTTGATATGGCTCAGCGGTACCGCGCCGTACATGGTGTACTCCTCCATGGGGTAGGAGTCCAGGTAGCAGGTCCGGGCGCCGGCCAGCACCATCCCGTAGTGGTGCGATTTGTGGCAGTTGCGATCCACCAGTACGATGTCGCCCGGCTCGACCAGGGCCTGGACCACGATCTTGTTGCCGGTCGAGGTGCCGTTGGTCACCCAGTAGGTCTGCTTGGCGCCGAAGGCGCGCGCGGCCAGTTCCTGGCCGTGCTTGATCGGTCCGACCGGCTCCAGCAGCGAATCCAGGCCACCCGAGGTGGCCGAGGTCTCGGCCATGAAGATGTTGTGGCCGTAGAACTGGAGCATGTCCTGAATCCAGTTCGACTTGATGATCGATTTGGCGCGCGAGGCGGGCAGGGCGTGGAACACGCCGGTGGGCTGCTTGCTGTACTCCTTGAGCGCAGTGAAGAACGGGGTCTGGTAGCGGGCATTGACGCCGCGCTGGATGCTGAGATCCAGTTCGGTGTAATCCTCCTCGCGGTAGAATACCCGCTTGAAGTTCTTGTTCAGCTTGCCGGCGATGTCCTCGACGGATCGGTCGGTGACCAGGTACAGATCCAGCTCCGGGCGCAACTCGGCGATCTTGGCGCCCAGGGCCGAGCCGTAGTCGGTTTCCTCGCTACCTTCCAGTCGGTCGCCCTCGTAATCTTCCAGCAGCTGGCGTAGTACATCGAGCTGGTGTACCGACTTGAACGGGAAACCGTAGCGGATCACCACGGCCTGAATGTTGAAGTTGAACAGTACCGCGATCAGCGCGTCCTCGAAAGTCGGTACCACCAGTACCTCGTAGACGAACTTGTCATCCGGGCGGCGCATCTTGCGCATGTTGATCTTGAGCAGTTCCTCTTCGCGGGTGGAGATGTTGTCGACCACCAGCACCTCGAAGTAGGGTCGGTTGAGATAGGCCAGCCGCTGGCGCTCCTCGTGGGCGTCGGAGAAATCCTCGGCCTCCTCGGTGCTTGCCCCTTCCTCGTCGACCCGCAGATTGATCGGCTTGTGGCGGTAGGACAGGCTGGCCAGCGCCCGATTGATCCGGGACACGGCGCGGCTCAGCTTGACGTATTCCTGGTGGTCGAACAGACCGCGCAGATAGTCGGAATCCTGGCGGCTGGGAAAAGCCCAGTAGGAGTCGATCGGTTCCAGCAGGTCCAGGTCGGCCTGAATCTGGCCGAGCAGCCGCTTGTGTTCCTGGCCTTGTTCAACGGCGTCGATCAGGCGGTACATATTATGCTTCAGTCGCCCCCAGCCTTCGGTGCGTAGCTGGGTGATGCTGTGGTAGGCGTTGAGCGACTTGCCTTGTTTTTGGGATTTTCTGCTTCGGGCCATGATTTCCTCCTGAGGAATTGGTGGTATGGCGCGCCTTTACCGGGGAAGTGAATCCCTATTAAGTTAACCATATTCAACTATAAACCAGCTGCAGCGAAACCGTTACCGCCATGTCACCAGGTCTGCAAGCACTGCTCGCCTTCACCCCTATCCTGCTGGCCGGGGTTCTGCTGATCGGGTTGCGCTGGCCGGCGCGGCGGGCCATGCCGCTGACATACGTGATCACGGCCGCGATCGCGCTAACCTTCTGGGGGGTCAGTTTCAACCGGGTGGCGGCGGCGACCCTGGAGGGGCTGATCATCACCGGCCAGGTGCTGTGGATCATTTTCGGCGCCCTGCTGTTGTTGAATACCCTGAAATACTCCGGCGGCATTGCCACCATCCGCCGAGGCTTCGTTACCATCAGCCCGGACCGGCGGGTGCAAGTGATCCTGATCGCCTGGCTGTTCGGCTCGTTCATCGAGGGTGCGTCCGGGTTCGGTACCCCGGCGGCGGTGGCCGGACCGCTGATGGTGGCGGTCGGGTTTCCGGCCCTGGCGGCGGTGACCTTCGGCATGATGATCCAGTCCACCCCGGTCTCCTTCGGCGCGGTCGGCACACCGCTGCTGGTCGGCGTGCAGGGCGGTCTGCAACGCGACGCCATGACCACGGCGCTGGAAGCACGGGGTCTGGAGTGGGCCGACTTCTTCCGACTGGTGGTGTCCGAAGTGGCCATCATGCACGCCATCTGCGGTACCCTGATCCCGGTCCTGCTGGTGGTGATGATGACCCGCTTCTTCGGCCGTAACCATTCCTGGACCGAAGGGCTGTCCATTCTGCCCTTCGCCCTGTTCGCGGCGCTGGCCATGACCGTGCCCTATGCCCTGGCCGGGGTGTTTCTGGGCGCCGAGTTTCCGTCCCTGCTGGGCGGTCTGATCGGTCTGGCGGTGGTGACTCTGGCCGCTCGATCCGGGTTCCTGGTACCGAAACAGAGCTGGGATTTCGCCGATCCCAAGGACTGGCCCAGCGAATGGATGGGCAGCATCCAGCTGCGCCTGGACCAGCTGACCACCCGTACCCTGTCGCCGGTGCTGGCCTGGCTGCCCTATATCCTGCTCGCCGTGCTGCTGGTGCTGAGCCGCACCGTGGCACCGTTCGGCGACGCGCTGCGTGCGGTCAATCTGGCGGCCAACAATATTCTCGGCGAGGCCGGCATCCATGGCAGCTTCCAGCCCTTGTATCTGCCGGGAGGTATTCTGGTCGCGGTCTGTCTGGTCACGTTTGTTATGCACCGCATGAGCCCGAGTGGCTTCGGGCGGGCGTTGCGCGATTCCGGAGGCACTCTGCTGGGGGCCGGTTTCGTGCTGCTGTTCACCATTCCGATGGTGCGGATCATGATCCAGTCCGGGGTCAATGCCAAGGATCTGGCCAGCATGCCGATCACCATGGCGAGTTGGGCGGCCGGGGCGGTGGGCGACATCTACCCCGTGCTGGCCCCCACGGTCGGCGCCCTGGGGGCTTTTTTGGCCGGTTCCAATACCGTGTCCAATCTGATGCTCAGCCAGTTCCAGTACAGCATGGCCCAGGCGCTGGGTGTGTCCGGCGCGATGTTGGTGGCGGCTCAGTCGGTGGGCGCGGCGGCCGGCAATATGATCGCCATTCACAACGTCGTGGCCGCTTCGGCCACGGTCGGTCTACTGGGCCGCGAGGGGCTGACCCTGCGCCGCACCCTTATTCCGACCGTCTACTATGTGCTGTTCAGCGGTCTATTGACCCTGCTGGCCATCCGGGTGCTGGGTGTCACCGATCCGCTGATGGGGGTGGCGATCGAGTAAGGGCGTGCCTCGGGGATACCCGAGAGAGGGGTTTAAGATTTTATGAATTAGAATCTCAGAATATATCGATTGCCGCGCTGCACAAATCGCGGGATGATGTTGCAACGCAGCAATCGATAGTCAGGAGATTCTACGATGAACCCGAAAGACAAGCGTTCCGCGAGCCAGGTCAGTATCTACGAGCTGATCGACAGGGTGGACATGAGCGACTGGGAAAAGGACTTGGCCAAAGCCAGAATGCAGCGGGCCGAGCACGCGCTCGATCTGCTGTCCGATCTGGCCGCCGCCGTGGCCCGGGCATACCGGGCCGTAGTCGAGTCGCGTCGTAAACTGCCGCCCTCGGTGCGCTTGGGCTGAGCATCAGCGTACGGGACTCAGGAAGCGTCGGTGAGGCGCTGCAAACTGGTATCGATGTGCCGCCCCAGCCGTTGGACGCCTTGGGCCAGCAATCGCTCACCCTGGCCCTTGAGTTCGACCACATAGTCGCCCACGATGCGCTCGCTGGCAACGTCCACCAGCCGTAGCTTGAGGTAGACGAACAGATGACTGGGTTTGTGGACCCGGCCCACGGTGATGTAGTCGGCGCCGAATTCCCGGCCCAGTGCGGCCGCTGCGGTCGGCTGTTCGAACAGATAGCCGACGCCGTGGTCGGCTGCGGTTTGGGCGGTTTGCGGGATGTCGACCACCCGCAGGCCGCCGTGTTCGGCCAGGGTATCGCGCAGCAAGGGTGCGGTGGCCGCGGTCCGCGCCAGCTCCTCGGGGGTAGCCGGTAGCTGGGTCAGGTCCAGCAGCTCGAAATCCAGTACCGCCAGGCGGGTCTCGGCGGCCGCACCGCCGGTGAACAGCGTCAGGCACAGCATCAGAACAGGAATGGGCGAACGCATGGGTGAACTCCTGGTAGTCGAAATACGGCTCTATAGCGGCAAAAATACCACGATACCTTGCCATTCTTCGGCAATCGAGACTTCGGCAATCAGACCGAGTTCCTCGAGCGCGGGAGAGATCGGATAAGCCCGTCGGAG
>CAYMHN010000109.1:0-8986 GCA_964390235.1 uncultured Candidatus Competibacteraceae bacterium | reverse complement strand
GGCGGCAAGGATCGACGCACCCTGCTGCCGGTGTCCTTGATCGATCCGTTGCGCACCGAGGTCGGCCGGGTCGAGATCGTGCTGGCCCGGGATCGGGCCATGTGCACCACGCAAACCTATACCCACGTGCTGAATCGCGGGGGGCGCGGGGTACTCGGTCCGCTGGATCGCTGAGGCGGTCATGCCGGTTTCTTCCTGAAAGCTGCCTTGGCTTCAAGGTTTTATAGTCGGATTCGCCCGATTTGTAAAGGTCACGGTGGGGCGATCTGGATTACCTGTTGCCAAGGCCGCTGAAGGTTCGCTCGTTTCCATGACGGAAGTGGAGGCCGGAAGCTCGTGAATCCCTGGACAATAGGCGGGCGGTACCAACCGGGGTGAGGGGATGTGGTGGCCCATCTCCAGCAAGGCGGTCGCTGCGGACAGGGCGAAATACAGCACCGGATGCCCCGGTGAATTCCACCGGGCGCTGTCCTGATCGCTTCAACCCGGGCCGCTCGGGTTCTCCAGGTATGGTTAGCACTACAACGCACGGTAGAAATTTCGCTTTGGAACCCGGAGGGATGTACCGGGAAGCCTGCTCACCGAATCAAGAATCCGGACAGAGGGCGTTGTAGTGCTAGGCAGCAACCAGGCGCTTCACCTGTAGTTCTTTGCGGTGCTGCTCGGCATTCCAAAGATCAAACCGAGTCTGCTGGTTCAGCCAGCTTTCAGCGGAAGTATCAAAAGCGATGGAAAGCCGAATGGCCATTTCCGGGCTGATACCGGCGCGACAGTTGAGGATAGCACTGAGCGTCTTGCGGCTGACCCCAAGTGCTTTCGCCGCTTCGGTTACGGAAAGCCCGAGAGGCTCAAGGCAAAGCTCGCGAATGACTTCTCCGGGATGCGGGGGGTTGTGCATAAGCATGGAAAACCTCAATGGTAATCTTCGTAATCAACTACTTCAGCGTCGTTACCTTCAAATCTGAACGTGACGCGCCAATTTCTACTGACGTCGACAGCCCAGGTTCCGGCCCGATCGCCGCTCAGTTCGTGCAACCGGAGCCCGGGCAAGTTCATGTCCTGAGGCTTGGTGGCTGCGTTGAGCCGGCCGAGAATGAGACGAAGCCTCTTTGCGTGGGTTGGCTGTATTCCGGCGGTACTGCCGGTTTGGAAAAATCGAGCAAGGCCTTTGTGCTTGAAGCTCCGGATCATTAATTTTAGCGTAACCTGTCATGTATCAGGTGTCAATTATATAGCGCAATCGCCCTGCCAGTGCCCGTAGGATGCGCACCGCGCACCATGCGGACTGCTATACTTGCCGTCAACACGCCGGATTCCGCGGAACACCATGGGCACCCTGCGACACAAGGTTCGGATCACGCCCGAGGAATATCTGGAGGGCGAGCAGTACAGCCAGGTCAGACATGAATACGTGGCTGGCGAGGTTCGTGCCATGGTCGGTGCCAGCCGCGCCCACAGCCTGATCGCCGGCAATCTGCACGCCTTATTGCATCAGCATCTGCGCGATACGCCTTGTCAGGTCCACATGGCCGACCTCAAGGTCGGAGCCGGTGAAGCTTTCTACTACCCCGATCTACTGGTCGAATGCGAGCAGCAACCGGAACTGGAGGCACAGTACTGCGAGCGGCCAGTCCTGGTGGTCGAGGTGTTGTCGCCGTCCACCGAGCGCCGCGACCGGACCGAAAAGCGCTTCGCCTACCAGACCCTGCCGAGCCTGCGGGAATATGTGCTGATCGCCCAGCAGGAACGCCGGGTCGGCGTATACCGGCGCCGGGCCGATGCCGAAGGCTGGGATCTGGAAAGCGCGAGCGGGGCGGATCGGCTGTGGCTGGCTTCGGTCGAGCTACACGTCACGCTGGATGACCTCTACCGCGGCGTGTGTTGACCGATCGGCTCGGTCAGAACGCCAGATGCAGGCCGCACTCGCGGCGCGGTTCGCCCTTGGTCGGGTCGTAGTAGTCCGGTTCCGAGGGCAGCTCGTGCCGGTCCAGATAGGCGGCCATGTCGGTCTCGGTCCAGTCCAGCAGCGGCGTCACCTTGAGGAGTCCGCCGGGGGTCTGGTTGAAATAGCTCAGGCCGGCCCGGTAGGCGGTCTGCTCGCGGCGCAGCCCGCTGAACCAGAGATCCGGCTGCAAGGCCTCCAGTGCCCGCGAGAACGGTTCCAGCTTGACCCGGCGGGTGAACTCGGCATGGGTGGGGTCGTCCAGCGTCGGCGGGAACTCCAGCACGTCCTGGCGCGGCCAGAAGATGTGCAGATTGAGCCGCAGCCGGTCGCGCAGTTGCTCGGCGAAGCGCAGCGTGGCGTGGGTGTTGTAGCCGGTATCGACCCAGACGACCGGCAGTTCGGGACATTCCTCGTTCAGCAGGTGCAACAGCACCGCCGAGTCCGGGCCGAACTTGGTGCTGACGAACGGCCGCCGACAGAGTTCCAGTGCCTGGCGTATCAGGCCACGGGTAGCCACCAGCTTGTGCCGGTGGTTCAGCTGCAAGACATTGTCGAGACCGGATGGCTGGTTCATTCCTACCGTCCAAGCAGGGTTCATGGTTTGACAAGAACCATAGCGGAAACCGGGCTTTGGAATGAAAGAATAAAAACTCAAGAATATATGTTCGTCCGGAATATCAATCCCGCCGGGCGAATTCGGCCAGCGCGGTTGCCAGCCGGTTCATCGCCGCATCGAGTTCCACCGGCGTGATATTCAGAGGCGGTACCAGTCGCAGCACGTCCGGCCCGGCTTGCAGTACCAGCACCCCATGGTGGCAGCAGATCTCGGCCAGTTCGCCGGCCCGGCCCCGGTGATCGGCGTTCAGCAGTCCGCCCAGCATCAGCCCGCGCCCGCGGATGCCATCGAACACCTTGAGCGCGTCATTGAGTTCGGTCAGCCGCTGGCGCAAGCGCTCGCCCTGGTGGAGGACATGGCCGAGCAGCGCGGGATCGTTGACCTTGCGCAGCACGGTGCGGGCCACGGCGCAGGCCAGCGGGTTACCGCCGAACGTGGACCCGTGGCTACCGAATTGCAGGGTCTCGGCGGCCGGACCAGCGACCAGCAGGGCGCCGATCGGCATGCCGCCGCCCAGTCCCTTGGCCAGGGTCATCGCATCGGGGATCACGCCATCCGCCCATTGATGGGCGAACAGCCGGCCGGTACGACCCATGCCGCACTGGATCTCGTCGACCATCAGCAGGGCACCAACCCGGTCGCAACAGTCGCGCAGATGGCGCAGAAAGCCGTCGGCGGCCGGCAGCACCCCGCCCTCGCCCTGGATCGGTTCGACCAGTACCGCGCAGACGCTGTCGTCGATGGCCGCCGCGGCGGCGTCGAAATCGTTGTAGTCGCAGTAGCGGAATCCGCCGGGCAAGGGCTCGAAACCTTCCTGGTACTTGGGCTGGGCGGTGGCGGTCACGGTGGCCAGGGTGCGGCCGTGGAAACCGCCGCGGAAGGTGACGATGAATCGACGTTCCGGCGGCCTTCCGGCGGCGTGCTTGCGGGCCAGCTTGATCGCCGCCTCGTTGGCCTCGGCGCCGGAGTTGCAGAAGAATACCCGTTCGGCGAACGACGCCCGGCACAGCTCATCGGCCAGCCGGACGGCCGGCTCGGTGAAATAGAGGTTGCTGGCGTGCCAGAGCTTGCCGGCCTGGGTTTCCAGGGCGGCGATCAGGTCCGGATCCCCATGGCCCAGACCGGTGACGGCGATACCCGCGCCGAGATCGAGATACTCGTTGCCGTCCAGATCCCAGACCCGGGCGCCCCGACCGCGCGCCAGGATCATCTCGCGTGGCTTGTAGCTGGGGACATAGCGTTGCTGGCCCAGCGCGACCAGATGTCGGCTCAGGGTGGGTTCGCTCATGGGTGAAATCCTGCTGATGCGTGCATAGGATAATATAGAAAAGCAGGATGTGAATCGAGCAGGGCGGAGAGGGTGATTCCGTATTCGACCCGGCTGTCGCAGAATAGAAAGGCGAGTCGATACTTCAGGGGATAGTTCACGACAGGCTGGTGGCACAAAGGCCTGCAATCCATCCGGACTGAACCGAGACGATGATACGTTCACCTTACCGGTTTTTCGGGGTTCTGGCACTGGCCCTGGTAGCCGCGACCACGTTTTTGCTGATCCGCGCCGGCCTGCACATGGGTCAGGGCCTGTCGGCCTATCTGCTGGCCATCAATCTGACCACCTTCGGCTTTTACGGCTACGACAAGGCGGTTGCCGGTTCCGGCATGCCGCGGGTGCCGGAACTGCTGCTGCATACCCTGGCCTTGCTGGGTGGTTCACCGGCCGCCCTGCTGGCCAGCTACTGGTTACGGCACAAGACTCTGCAGTTCTGGTTTCGCATCGTCTTGTGGCTGATCGTGATGCTGCAACTGGGCGCCTTGATCGTTACACTGACCCGATAACCGATGATCAAGAGACCAACCATGCGCAGCTTCGACCTCGCCGTGGCCCAGCTGGGACCCATCGCCCGTTCCGAAACCCGCGCGGTCGTCGTCGAGCGCTTGCTGGCGCTGCTGCACCGAGCCGCCGAGCGTCACTGCCGGCTGGTGGTGTTTCCGGAACTGGCGCTGACCACGTTCTTCCCGCGCTGGTATTTCGAGGACGAGGCCGAGCTGGACGGTTTCTACGAAACCGCCATGCCCAATCCCGCCGTCCAGCCGCTGTTCGACACCGCCGCCCGGTTGGGTGTCGGTTTCTATCTGGGGTATGCCGAACGGGTGGTCGAGGAGGGCGGCTCGCGCCGCTTCAATACCAGCATCCTGGTGGACCCGGCGGGTCGGATCATCGGCAAGTACCGCAAGGTGCATCTGCCAGGGCATGCCGAACCGGAACCCTGGCGTCCGTTCCAGCATCTGGAAAAGCGCTATTTCGAACCGGGTGACTATGGGTTCCCGGTCTGGGAGGCCTTCGGCGGCAAGCTTGGCATGTGCATCTGCAACGACCGGCGCTGGCCGGAGACCTGGCGGGTCATGGGTCTCAAGGGGGTGGAACTGGTAATGCTGGGCTACAATACTCCCACCCATTACCCGCCGGTGCCGCAGCACGATCATCTGCAAAGTTTCCATCATCTGGTGCCGATGCAGGCCGGGGCCTATCAGAACGGTACCTGGATCGCCGCCGCCGCCAAGGCCGGCGAGGAGGAGGGCTGCATGCTGCTAGGTCACAGCTGCATCATCGCCCCGACCGGCGAGATCGTCGCGCTCTCCAGTACCCTGGACGACGAGTTGATCACCGCGCGCTGCAACCTGAACCGCTGTGCCGAGATCAAGCGCAATATCTTCGATTTCGTCCTGCACCGCCAGCCGCAGCACTACGGGATCATCGCCGAACAGCCCACGCCGCGGGTGGAGGGGTCATGAGCCTGCTGGATGGACAATCCCTCGTGCGGCATGCCCACAGCGCCGATCGGACCGTGCCCGATGGTGACGTGGCTCGGGCCGTGCTCGACCCCGCCGCCTGCGCCGCCGCCCGGCGCGAGATCGAGACCTGGCCGGATTATGCAGCCACTCCCTTGCTGGAACTGCCCGGACTCGCTGAACAGGCCGGCTTCGCCCGACTTTGGTACAAGGACGAGGCCGGCCGCTTCGGTCTGGGCAGCTTCAAGGCCCTGGGCGGGGCCTACGCGGTTTCACGCATCCTGATCGACGCCATTGCACGACAGACCGGTGAACAGGCAACCACCGCCGATCTGCTCAGTGGCCGGTTTCGAGACATCACCTCCGGCATCACCGTGACCTGCGCCACCGACGGCAACCATGGCCGTTCGGTGGCCTGGGGGGCGCAACAGTTCGGCTGCCATTGCGTGATCTACATCCATGCCACGGTCAGCGAGGGCCGCCGGCAGGCCATCGAGCGTTTCGGGGCCGAAGTGCTGCGCACCACCGGCAACTACGACGACTCGGTGCGCCAGGCGGCGCAGGATGCCGAGCGGTTGGGCCGCATCGTGGTGTCGGATACCTCCTATCCGGGGTATATGGACATCCCGCGTTACGTGATGCAAGGCTATGCCGTGCTGGCCGACGAGGCCATGGCACAACTTCCGGAAACCCCCACCCATGTATTCCTGCAAGGTGGGGTGGGCGGGTTCGCGGCTGCCGTGATCGCCCGCTTCCGGGAGCGCTACGGTGCCGGACGGCCGCGAATGATCGTGGTCGAGCCCGAGCGGGCGGCCTGTATTTACGCCAGCATCCAGGCTGGCCGGCCGGTGGCCGTGGAGGGCGAGCTGAATACGTTGATGGCCGGTTTGGCTTGCGGCGAGGTGTCGTTGCTGGCCTGGGAGATCCTCCAGCAGGGTATGGACGATGTACTCACCGTGTCCGACCCGGCCGCGGTGGCTTGCATGCGGCTGCTGGCCGAAGGGGGCGGTGGCGATCCACCGCTGGTGGCGGGCGAGTCGGCGGTGGCCGGCCTGGCCGGTGCGCTGCTGGCACGCCAACAACCGGCACTGGCCGCCGTACTGGAGCTGGGTGCCGACAGTCGGGTGCTGGTGATCGGCACCGAGGGCGATACCGACCCGGAGGTCTACCGGCAACTGGTTGGTCGCACGGCGGAACAGGTACGGGCGTTATGAGCGATCCGCGCATCGACCCGACTCGGCTGCTGGGCCGGCTGGACCGGCTGGCCGAAATCGGCGCCATAGCCAGCGGCGGGGTCTGCCGGCTGGCACTGACGCCGGAGGACCGGGCCGGCCGCGATCTGGTGAGCGGCTGGATGCGCGAGCTGGGGCTGAAGGTCACCGTCGACCGGATCGGCAATGTGTTCGGTCTGCGCCCCGGCCGGTGGAACGGCCCTCCGGTGATGACCGGCTCGCATATCGACACGGTGCGTACCGGTGGACGCTACGATGGCAATCTCGGGGTGCTGGCCGGCCTCGAAGTGGTTGAAACCCTGAACGCCGCTGGTATCGAGACCGAGTATCCGCTGGCCGTGGCCTTCTTCACCAACGAGGAAGGTGCCCGCTTCGCCCCGGACATGATGGGCAGTCTGGTCCATGTCGGCGGCTTGACCGTGGACGAGGCCAGGGCGATCGAGGGCATAGATGGGCGTACGGTCGGCGAGTGTCTGGACGAAATCGGCTATGCTGGCCTGGCCGAGTGCGGCGATCCCGAGGTGCGCGCTTTCGTCGAGTTGCATGTCGAGCAGGGGCCGGTGCTGGAGCGGGAAGGCATCACCATCGGCGCGGTCGAACGGGTGCAGGGCATTTCCTGGACCGAATTCACCATCAAGGGTGTGTCCAACCACGCCGGTACCACGCCGATGCACTTGCGCAATGACGCCGGTTACGCCGCTGCCGCCATCGCCTGCGAGGTGCGGCGCATCGCCGGCGGGTTCGGCGGCGACCAGGTCGGTACCGTCGGCGCGCTGGAACTGCAACCCGATCTGGTCAACGTGATCGCCAACCGGGCGCGTTTGACCGTGGATCTGCGCAACACCGACGAGTCCCTGCTGCGGCAAGCCGAGGCCCGGCTGGCGGAATTCGTCGGACAACTGGGCAAGGCCGAAGGGGTCGAGATTACCTCGCGCCGCCTGGCCCGGTTCGAGCCGGTGGTATTCGACGCAACGGTCATCGCCCGGGTCGAGGCCACTGCGCGCAAGCTGGGGCATTCGGTCCGGCGCATGCCCAGCGGCGCCGGCCATGATGCCCAGATGCTGGCCCGCATCTGCCCGGCCGGGATGATCTTCGTGCCCAGCGTCGGCGGCATCAGTCACAACGTCAAGGAATACACCACCCCGGAGGACATCGCCGCCGGGGCCGATGTGTTGTTGCATACGTTGCTGGAACTGGCCAGCCGGCGCGATTGACGCCGCGACCGGGCGCATGGTCGATGAACGCGCCGCTGTCCTGACCCGGGCCGTCCGCGGCCGGGTGTTGCTGAAATATCTGGGGCAGCTGGCCCTGGTGCTGGCTATTCTGGTATTACTGCCGCTGCTTGTTTCCCTGGCTTATGGCGAACATGCGTTCAGCGGGCGCTTGCTCGGCATCCTGCTCGGTTTGCTGGCGGTGTTTCTGCTGTCGAGGCGGCTGAGCGCGCCCGCGCAGTTGCAGGCCAACGAAGCCTATGCGATCGCCGCTCTGACGTTCTGCCTGGCCCCGTTGATCCTGAGTATCGGTCTCACCGCCATCGAGGCTCCCTACCTGGACATCCTGTTCGAATGCATTTCCGGTGTCACCACCACCGGCTTGTCCACCCTCCAGAGCGTCGCCGGGCAGCCGCGGACCGTTCTGTTCACCCGCGCCTATATGCAGTGGTTCGGCGGTCTGGGCATCGTGGTGTTCACCATTGCGCTGCTCGGTGATCATCACCTGGCCACACGCCGCCTTCTGGAGGGCAGCGAACGGGAAGGACTGGCCAGCACCACACGGATCTACGCGCGGCGGGTCGTGGTCGTCTACGGTCTGCTCACCGCCGGCGGGATGCTGGTATTGTGGCTGGTGCTGGGGAATGGTTTCCATGCGCTGCTGCTGACCCTGAGCGCGATTTCCACCGGTGGTTTTGCGCCCTTGGACGACAGCCTGGCGGGCCTCACTAGCCCTGCGGCGTTCACCGTGCTGGGCCTGTGCGTGCTGGGCGCCATCGCCATACCGGTTTATTTATTGCTGTGGCTCGGCAACTGGCGGCAGGCGCTGGGGGATAGCGAACTGCACGGTTTTCTGGGGCTGGCGCTGGGTATCGCTACGCTGTTGTTTCTGGTGCGCTGGTCACTCGGTCACGATCCGGCCACGGCGGCGCGAGATGCCCTGTTTCTGGGTCTGACGGCGCAAACCACCGCCGGTTTCTCCACCCTGGCGCCGGCGCAACTGGATGATGCCTCGCAGTTGCTGCTGGTGGTGGCGATGTTCACCGGCGGTGGCCTGGGCTCCACCGCCGGGGGTATCAAGATCCTGCGCTTGCTGATTCTCTGGCGGCTGCTGCAACTGCTGCTGCAGCGCTCCGCCCTGCCGGAGCACGCGGTGGTGGAACCGCGCATCGGCGGGCGCCGTCTGGACGAG
>CAYMHN010000108.1:0-8986 GCA_964390235.1 uncultured Candidatus Competibacteraceae bacterium | reverse complement strand
CAGCTACCGCATCGCCCGGCTGGGACTGGGGCTGGTGCCCGAGGGCCGTCAGGTATTCCCCACCCTGACCGTGCACGAAAACCTGATCGCCACAGCCGCCAACCGCGACCGCCGGATCGAACCCTGGACCACGGCCCGGGTGTACCGGCTGTTTCCGCGCCTGGCCGAGCGTCGCGCTCACCTGGGCCGGCAGCTGTCCGGCGGCGAACAGCAGAGGCTGGCCATCGGCCGGGCCTTGATGACCAATCCGCGACTGCTGATCCTGGACGAAGCCACCGAGGGCCTGGCGCCGCTGATCCGCGAGGAAATCTGGCGGTGCCTGAGTGACCTCAAGGCCGGCGGGCAGTCCCTGCTGCTGATCGACAAGCATCTGGCGATCTTGCAGCGCCTGGCCGATCGGCATTATCTGATGGAGAAAGGCCGGGTGGTCTGGTCGGGCTCACCGGTTGAGCTGGCCGCGGCACCGGAGCTGCAGCAGCGCTATCTGGGCGTGTAGTCAGCCACGTTGCAGGTACACCCGGGTGGTGACGTGGTGCTGGTCGCTCCCGACTTCCGGAAGCTTGCGACCGCAGTAGGTATAAAGATCCGCCAGCAGGGCATCGATGCCGCCACGCTCGGCGGAGTAGACCAGCGAACGGCCCTGGCGCTGATAGCGTATCAAGCCGGCCTGGCGCAGCGTCTTGAGGTGAAACGACAGGGTGGCGGCCGGGATTCCCAGCTCGTCGGCGATTTCCCCCGCCGCCCGACCCGTGGCACCCGCGCTCACCAGGTAGTTGAGAATATCCAGCCGCGACTCCTGAGCCAGTGCGCTGAGGGCTGCGATGATATCCATTTTTTCCATTTGCATTGACCATTATACAGTCCGGATAATGAGCCAATGCAATATTCGCACCATTTTATAAAGATAGTAACATTGACGACTATCTCGGGAACCATCACCCACCAACCCCGCCGCCCATGCTGACGCTATGGGTCAGGAGTTGACCCTAAAGGTTGTCAGTCCGACTGCCGGGATTCCGCTGCGGCACCAACTGCTTGCGATGCCTCGCTGTCCAGCAGTTCCACCTCGAAGACCAGCGTCTCGTAGGGACCGATGGCGTGACCCGCGCCCTGTTCGCCGTAAGCCAGCCAGTAAGGCAGAACCAGGCGAACCCGCGACTCCGTCGGAATCATGGTCAGGGCCTGACGCCAGCCCGGTATGGTCGATGGGATGGGGATGGTGGACGGGGGGCCGCGACGATAGGAGTTGTCGAATTCGCGACCGTCCAGATGATAGCCGCGATAGTGCACGGTTACCATGGACTCGGGTTCGGGTACAGGTCCGGCGCCGATTCGCAGGATCTCCAGCTGCAAGCCGCTGCCCAGAGTGACCACACCGTCCCGCGCCTGATTGCGCTGGCGATATGCCTCGCCTTCCGCCGTGTTCAACTCGGCCAGCAGGATGCGGTCCTCGATCTGTTCCGGACTCAGCCCACAGCTGCGCAGGCCGAGGAACACGCCAAGCAGCAGGATCAGGCCAACGGCGGCAATGCGCAGCACGGGCGTTCAGGAACCGGTTTCATCAACTCCCTGATCGGTCTGTTTGCCCTTGATGGCAATGGCTTCCATCTCCTCGAAGCTGGTGTGGCGAACGTCCTTGCCCTTGACCAGATAGATCACGTACTCGCAGATATTGCGGGCGTGGTCACCGATCCGCTCCAGGGCTCGAATCGCCCAGAGCACATCCAGGGCTCGGCTGATGGTTCGCGGGTCCTCCATCATGTAGGTGATCTGCTGGCGCATGATGGCCTCGTACTCCCGGTCCACGGTAATGTCCTGGCGAGCGACCTTGACCGCCAGCTCGGCATCCATCCGGCCGAAGGCGTCGAGCGCCTCGTGCACCATCAGCAGCACCCGCTCTCCCAGTGTATGGATGTCGGCGTACTGGTTCCGCGGCCGATCCCGCTCGGCCAGCTTCGCCGCCATGCGGGCGACCCGTTCCGCCTGATCGCCGATCCGCTCCAGGTCGGTGATGGCCTTGATGACAGCGATGAGAAACCGCAGATCGCCGGCCGCCGGCTGATGGCGGGCGAGGATCTGCGAGCACTGCTCGTCGATGGCAATCTCGAAACTATTGACCCGCATATCGGCCTTGATGACATCCTCGGCCATCAGCGGGTCGTTCCGGTACAAGGCGTTGATCGCGTTCCCGATTTGCAGTTCGACGACGCCACCCATGGCCAGCACGCGCGCGCGCACGCTTTCGAGTTCCTCGTCGTATTTTTCCAGGTAATGACCGCTCAAACGCGTCTTGGCCATACAGATACTCCAATGTGATAAGCGGGAAACCCTGCGAACCGCGCCCCTCAGCCGTAGCGGCCGGTGATGTAGTCCTCGGTCGCCTTCTCCGCGGGGTTGGTGAACACCGTCATGGTATCGTTGAACTCGATCAGCTCGCCCAGATACATATAGGCCGTATAATCGGAGACGCGTGCCGCCTGCTGCATATTGTGGGTCACGATGATGATGGTGTAGTTTTCCTTGAGTTCGTCGATCAGTTCTTCGATCTTGGCCGTGGAAATCGGGTCCAGGGCCGAGGCCGGTTCGTCCAGCAGCAACACCTCGGGTTCGATGGCCACGGCCCTGGCGATCACCAGCCGCTGCTGCTGGCCGCCGGACAGACCGAAGGCGTTTTCCTTGAGCCGGTCCTTGACCTCATCCCATAGCGCCGCGCGCTTGAGGGACCGCTCCACGGCCTCGTCGAGTATCTTGCGATCCTTGACTCCTTGCAGTCTCAGCCCGTAAGCGATGTTCTCGTAAATGGTCTTGGGAAAGGGGTTGGGCTTCTGGAATACCATACCGATCCGCCGACGCAGTTCCGCGGCATCGACCGAGCCGTGATGGATGTCCTTGCCGTGCAATTCGATCCGGCCGGTGGTTCGGCAGCTGTCGATCAGATCGTTCATGCGGTTGAAGCAGCGCAGCAGCGTGGACTTGCCGCAACCGCTGGGCCCGATGAAGGCCGTCACCCGCTTGGCCGGGATGCTCATATTGATCCGCTTGAGGGCATGATCCCGGCCGTAGTACAGATCCAGATCCTTGACCTCCAGGCAGATCTCCTCGTCGCTCAGCTGGAGTACCTGGCGCTTGCCGACATCGAACAGGCCGGACGCCAAACCGTGCGTAAGGGATTGCTGCTCGCTCATACGTGTCCCGTCCATCGCTACACACTCCGCGGATAATTATCGATAGGGCCAGCGTCTAATCCGACTCACTGCGGTATTTCTCGCGCAAGTGGTTACGGATGCCTATGGCCGTCAGATTGAGAAAAATGATCAAGACCACCAGGGCCAGTGCCGTGGCGTAGACCAGCGGTCTGGCGGCCTCGACATTGGGGCTCTGGAAGCCCACGTCGTAGATGTGGAAACCCAGATGCATGAACTTGCGCTCCAGGTGGATGAACGGAAAATTGCCGTCCACCGGTAGATTGGGCGCCAGTTTCACCACCCCCACCAGCATCAGCGGCGCGACCTCGCCGGCGGCCCGGGCGACGGCCAGGATCAGACCGGTCATCATGGCCGGTGCCGCCAGCGGCACCACGACCCGCCACATGGTCTCCGCCTTGGTGGCGCCCAAGGCGTAACTGCCGTTGCGGATGGTGCTGGGTATCCGGGTCAGGCCTTCCTCGGTGGCCACGATGACCACCGGCATGGTGAGCAGGGCCAGGGTGAGGGAAGCCCAGAACAGACCGGGCGTGCCGAAGGTCGGTGCGGGCAAGGCCTCGGGGTAGAATACCTGATCGATGGCGCCGCCCAGAAAGTAGACGAAAAAGCCCAGACCGAAAACCCCGAACACGATCGAGGGCACACCGGCGAGATTGTTCACCGATATGCGGATCATCCGCACCAGTGGCCCCTGCTTGGCGTATTCGCGCAGGTAGATCGCGGCCAACACCCCGACCGGGGTGACGATGATGGACATGATGATGACCATCATGACGGTGCCGAATATGGCCGGGAAGATCCCGCCTTCGGTATTCGCCTCGCGCGGGTAACCGCCGACGAATTCGGCGAACTTGGAGGCGTAATGACCCAATTTCTCGGTCAGGCTCATGGCATTGGGCTGATAGGCCCGCACGATCATGGCCAGCGGAATTTCCCTGATCTGACCGTCCATCAACTCGGCGTTGATGCTATCACGCCGGACCTGCTCGTACAGTTCGTCCAACCGGGTCTGCAAGACCTGGTATTCCCGGTTGAGCCCCTCGATGGTCTCGGCGATCCCGGCCTCGCGGGCGGCCCGATCCACCGCGCTGATCCGCCGATCCAGATCGAGCCGGCGCTGGGCCAAGCGCTGTCGCTCCATGCGAAAGTTCACGTTGCCGATCTCGTAACGCTCGATACGCCGAATATCATCGAACAAGGCATTGCTGCGTTGCAGGCGCTCCAGCAGTTCCGGCCAGGCGGCGGCATTATCGGCGACCACCCGCCCCTGTTCCAGGACGTTGACCAGGTAGCCGTAGAAATTGCCCCACTCGCGCCGCTCCAGCACCAGGGCGTTTTCCGGAAAGCGCCAGTCGCTCATCAGATCGCCGATATACCAGAGGAAATCCCGGCCGGTGACATCGCGGTTGCCTTGTTTGATAAGGTAGCGATCGACCAGAGCCTGATTCTCCGGAACCAGGAAGCCCGCCTCGCGCATCGCCACGGCGGTCATGGTTTCGCTGCTGGTCACCTCGCCCAACACCCTGGCCAGGCCGCCATCATCACGCTGGTAGTTGAACTCCACCACGGCGGTCGGCCAGAAGTGCGTCAGTCCACGCACGGCGATCAATGCCAGCAGACCCACCACCATGATGATGCTGATGGCGATGGCGCCCGCATTCAGCCAGATCCAGGGAGCGCCGCTCTTGTACCACTCTTTCATGCGTGTTTACCTTTCAGGGATGGCCCGATCGAGCGGTGCGCTTTACAGCGAAGCGTATTTGCGCCGCAGGCGCTGGCGGACGATCTCCGCCGCGGTATTCACCACGAAAGTCAAGGCGAACAGCACCAGGGCGGCGAGGAACAGGATCCGAAAATGGGTGCCGCCGACAGCGGTTTCGGGCATCTCGACCGCGATGTTGGCCGACAGGGTCCGCATACCCTCGAAGATATTGAAATTGACCACCGGACTGTTACCGGTCGCCATCAGCACGATCATGGTCTCGCCCACGGCCCGGCCGAAGCCGATCATCACCGCCGAGAAGATACCCGGACTGGCGGTGAGCAGGACCACCCCCATCACGGTCTGCCAGGGTGTGGCGCCCAAGGCCAGGGAACCCTGGGTCAGGTGCTTGGGCACGCTGTATATGGCATCCTCGGCGATGGAGAAAATGGTCGGAATGACGGCGAAACCCATGGCGATGCCGACCACCAGGGCATTGCGCTGGTCGTAATTGATGCCGACATCGGTCAGCCACTGGCGCATGTCACCGTTGAAGAACCACAGTTGCATGAACGGCGTCATGGCGACGCAGAACCAGCCGATCAGCAGAATCACCGGGATCAGCAGGGCGGCTTCCCAGCCGGGCGGGATGCGCGCGGTGAACGATTTGGGCAGGCGGTGCCAGATATAGGCGACCAGCAGCATGGAAAGCGGTATCAGCACCAGAATCGCGAACACCACCGGCAGATTGCGCTCGACATAAGGCGCCAGCCAGAGACCGGCCAGAAAACCGAGGATGACGGTGGGCAGGGCCTCCATTACCTCGATGGTCGGCTTGACGAAGCCGCGCATCCGGGGGGTCATGAAATACGCCGTGTAAATGGCGCCCATGATGGCCAGCGGCATGGCGAACAGCATGGCGAAAAAGGCCGCCTTGATGGTTCCCACGGTCAAGGGCACCAGGCTGAACTTGGGCTCGAACTCGTCGGTGGCCGAGGAGGCCTGCCAGACATAGGTATCCTCGCTGCGCCCCTCGTACCAGACCTTGCCCCACAGCGAACTCCAGGACACTTGCGGGTGCTGGTTCTCGGCCTCGAGAAAGTGCAGGCGGTTCCCGCCATCGACCACGAAAGCGCCATTGTGGCGCGGCGCCATGGCCAGATCGACGATAGGGCTGTCGGCGATCCGCTCGCGCACCAGGGTACGATGCGAGGTGGGGAAGTGGATCATCACATGGCCCTGGGCATCCCCGGTCATGAACCCCTTGCGCTGATGCTCGGCGGCGATGGCGGTGACCGGCGCGACATGGCTCTCGAAACCGCGGACGAAGCGCAGGTGATAGATGTTCTGCTCATCGCGCACCAGAAACCACTGCGCGACACTGCCATCCGATCCACCCACGGCCAGGGAAACCGTGCCCAGCAGGAAAGCGATGGCGGAGATTTCGGCGCCAGCCGCGGTCACCTGTTGGGTTTCCATCAAGCGCGCTTGCGCCGGCTGGCGGACATCGTAGTAGCTCAGTGTACCGCGATCATCCCCGACGAACAGATTGGCCATGCGGGAATCGATCAGCAGCGCGGTGATCCGGCCCGCGGGCAGCGCGGGCAGATCGTGGCGGGTTTCCCTGACATCCACCTCACCGGTCATGAACGATACCGAGGCCCGGTACTGGATGTAGAGCAAGCGGCCGTCGTCGGTCGCCGCGACCAGGGACAGACCGGCACTGCCTTCCTGCACCGCCAGCGCGGTGATGGGACGGCCCTGCGGATCGATGGTCAGGGGCTCCTCGCCCAACGGGAATTCGAGACCGGGTTCGAGGTGGCGGCGATTGTCGGGGAAGGTCTCGAGATACTCATGCTTGGCAACGATGGCCTGTCCGTTGTTCAGCCCGTAGCCCACCACCCGGGTGCGCACCTCGGCAACGGCGAAGGACGTCACCTCGGCCCCCACCGGTATCGGCAGTTGCCACTGATTGCGAATGGTGCCGGTACGGGGCTCGAAAAACGTCGCTTCACCGCGGTCATCGAAGCGGACTCCCAGTTCCTGGTGGCGCTCCATGGCGGTGTGCAGGGTAGCGGTCTCGGGATCGCCCGGCACGGTGTAGGAAGCCCGGAGTTCGACATCCGCGGACTTGAAGATCGGCCAGACTTCGTACATCAGGTAGACGAAGATCAGGCCCAGGGCGGCGATCACGCTGACCCCGCCGACGGCGACCCCGTACTTGGCGAACAGATCGACCGCATGGCGCCGCTTGCGCAAGCGTCTACGCTGCTCGCCGCTAGGCAGGCTACCGTTGGTCGTCAGCTCATCGCCGGTCGCAACGACGTTGCTGGAAATCTGGCTCATCTTGAAGGGGGCTCCCCGGGTCCTGAAAGGCGGGCGATTGTGAACTCGCTTATGGTAAGCGGCGGATGTTACGGAATTATGACCGGCCAGTCGGGGATCTTGGGTAAACACGCAAGGCCCCGTCATGGCGAGGCCTTGCCTACATCCGCGCACGCAGCGCGGTGGGGGGCGGAACCTACATCAGCCCGAGCTTGCCCAGTTCCCGCTGGGCCACGGGGGCTGGCAGCGGGATATAGCCGTCCCGGACCACCACTTCCTGGCCGGGTTTGCTCAACACCATCTTCATGAACTCGCGCTCCAGGGGCTGAAGCTCGTTATTGGGATGCTTGTTGACCGCGACGTAGAGAAACCGGGCCAGGGGATAGTCCCCGGAGGCGGCGCTCTCGGCGCTGGGCTCGAACATCGGACCACCGTCTTCCCGACCCAAGGCGATGGCACGCACCCCGGAAGTGATGTAGCCAATCCCGGAATAGCCGATGCCGTTCAGGGTTTCCGAAACACCCTGGACCACCGAGGCCGAACCGGGTTGTTCGTTGATGGTGGGTTTGAAATCGCCGTCGCACAGGGCATGCTGCTTGAAATAGCCATAGGTGCCGGATACCGCGTTGCGGCTATACAGGGTAAAGTCGCGGTTCTCCCAGCCACCGGTCAGACCGACCTGGCCCCAGCGGGTGATGTCCTCGGGATGGCCACAGCGCCGAGTGGCGGAAAAAATGGCGTCGACCTGAGGGATCGACAGCCCCTCGATGGGATTGTCGCGATTCACGTAGACCGCCAGCACGTCGACCGCCACGCCGATCAGCGTCGGGTCGTAATTGTGGCGCTCCTGGAAAGCCTGAATCTCGCGCTCGTTCATAGGCCGGCTCATGGGGCCGAAATTCGAGGTTCCCTCGGTCAGGGCCGGCGGCGCCGTGGAGGTGCCGGCGCCCTGAATCTGGATATTGACGTTGGGATAGTTGCGCTGGAACTCCTCGGCCCACAGCGTCATCAGGTTGTTCAGGGTGTCCGAGCCGATCGAGGTCAGATTGCCCGCCACCCCGGACACCCGTTCGTACTCGGGCAGATTGGAATCCACCTGAACGGTTTGTGCGTAGGCGCTTCCCACCGACATCACGCTTGCGGTTATCACCGCGGCATACACTTGCTTGAGTCTCATACTAGCTACCTTCCGGGTCGTGGTTTGGATGTGAGATCCGCTCCGCAAACCCCGGAGCGGACTCCGGGTTCGCTTGGCAGGTGGCAAGTATGGTCAAGTGGGATGTCAGATTTATGAACAGACTGTGACAGTTCGGTGACACGCCTAACGACCCGGCACGCTGGCCCATTCCACGGCCCGGCGCCGCGACTCGGTGACGGCCTCCGGTGCCATGTCGGCCTCCAGTTCCACGCGTAGCCGGTTACCGAGTTCGTCGCCGCCGGCGGCCGCCAGACTGGCCCACTTATTGGCCTCGATCGGATCGACCTCGACCCCGTCGCCGCGGGAGTACATGACGGCCAGCCAGCCCTGCATCTGCGGATTGCCATCCTCGGCGCCGATCCGGGTGTAATACAGGGCCTGGTCGGGATCCCGCTCCACCGCGCCCAGCCCTTCGATATACAGCTTGGCCAGAAAGTAACTGGCCAGCATGATGCCGCCTTCCAGGGCCTCCCTCAGCAGGGTCTCCGCTTCCAACGCCATATCGGGGTCGCGGCCGCCGTAGACATCGGCGATCAGCACCGAGGCCAGCGCCACTCG